>NZ_JAVVFL010000277.1:0-1388 GCF_032250635.1 Sulfurimonas sp. | reverse complement strand
TTTGTAGTGTAGCCTTGGAAGTTTCTGTGTAGTTCACCTTTTTTTATCGCTTTAAAGAGATCATCTTCAGGTTTTGCAAAGTGGTCCATTCCTATCATTTTGTAGCCGTTTGACGTTAAAAAATCAATAGTGTACTGCATGATTTGAAGCTTCTCATCAGGCAGAGGAAGCGTCGTCTCATCAATCTTTCGCATCGTCTTTTTCATCCAAGGCACATGGGCATAGTTAAAGACCGCAAATCTATCCGGATCCAGTGTAATAGCAAGAGCGAGCGTCTCTTTAAAAGTCTCTAGTGACTGAAAAGGGAGCCCGTAAATGAGGTCCACGTTGACAGATACCATGTTGTACTTTCTAGCCAAGTCCATCGCATATTTTGTGATGTCATAGGGCTGAACACGGTGCACCGCAATCTGAACTTTTTCATTAAAATCTTGAATACCGAAGCTTACGCGGTTAAAACCGTTATCGCTTAAAACCTTCATCTGATCCTCATCAATATGACGCGGATCTATCTCACAGCTAACCTCTGCATCATCTACAAAATTAGGGAAAAAAGAGCGTATCTCTTTGATAACCTCATCAAGCTGTGCCGCGCTAAAAAATGTAGGTGTTCCGCCGCCAAAATGCATCTGAATCACACTACGAGAGCAGTTTACATGTGAAGAGAGTATCTTTAGCTCTCTTTTGAGATAGTCCATATAACGGAGCATCTTGTCCTCTTTGGAGGTAAAGACAACATTACAGCCGCAGAAATAACATGCATTTTTACAAAAAGGGAGGTGAAAATATAAACTAAGAGGACGAGAAGAATCTTGAGATTTTAACTTTTGAATATACTCATCATAACCAAAAGAGTCATTAAACTCCAACGCCGTAGGATAACTGGTATAACGAGGCCCCGGTTTTGAGTACTTTGTAAATTTTGCAAAATCTAGCATATTTGTCCTTGCATAGCTTGTTTATATTTTATAATTGTGGTGATTATCTCTAAAAAGTGTTGAAATAATGATAAATTTATATTATTAAAGTTCTAAATCTTCCATTTCCAATAACCGAGCTCTTTTCTTAGCCTAAAGTTTCTAAGCAGATTGAGCGGCTTTTTTTTCTTAGGAATGTTTTCGCCTTCTAACATCTTCTCAACGGCTTTAAGCACTCTGTCACTTGATTTGCCGTCTATATATGGGTGAAACTGCATTACGCTTTTTTCTATATTTTCCCTGTTTATATCCAAATTATCCAAAACTGACAAAATTGTTTCTTCAAGCTTCTCAATATCTTCTACGTTTATCAATTCCGGAGCATCTTTTTCTGTTTGAAAGGTTATAACAGGTTTTAGCTGGGTTAAATATTCATATATAATTGAAGATGTATCACACAGCATCAAGTCA
>NZ_JAVVFL010000281.1:0-1241 GCF_032250635.1 Sulfurimonas sp. | reverse complement strand
GTTGTAGTTATAGACATAGAAAAACTTAACACCATAATTAAAGGGTAGCTATCACGATGACTAAGTTTAATAAAATCAGCACAAAAATAAAAATCATAGGCGCTCTATTAATAATTCTAGTTGTCGGTCTTATTGCAACAACCATATATCTGACCCAGCAAAATAGAAAAGATGCTTTAGTAATCAATATAGCAGGCAAGCAAAGAATGTTGACTCAAAAGATATCAAAGTCTATTTTTTACATACAATACAGCCACACTTATGATTTCCAAGAGACCGACAAAGCCAGTGAAGAGTTTATCTATGGATTAAACACTCTTAAAAACGGGGATAAAGCAAGAGGGGTATCGGCTGTCTCCACAAGCGAAATATCCAACCAACTAAAATATATAGAAAAACTATGGAACAGCTTTTACGAGGACGTCAAAGAGTACAAAAAATTTGCAGCTTTGGATGTCAAACAAGAGCAACAGCTGAGCGAAATCATTGACTCCATACATAAAAAGAACACTGCTCTTCTAGAAAACGTGGACATACTTGTAACAATGTACACAAATCATAGTGAGAGTAAAACAGATTTTATAAAAACATTTCAATACTCTGCTGGTCTAATGCTTTTTCTAATTTTTATATACTCATTCTTGCAGCTTAAATCAATTGAGTCTCATGCAGATGCTTTTATGCAGTACTCAAAGATGCTTGCGGACAACGAGGATATATCATGTCTTGCTCCTTTAGAGCTTGAGGCGAAGAGCGAAGGAGAGATTGTAGAGGTTAGCGATGCAATAAACTGCTTCATAAGCAAGATAAACTCTGCGGTTGAATACTCAAACGAAGCACTTTTGCAATCTCAAAAAGCCTCTTCAAAACTGGAAGAACTAACGGATGAATTTGACACTATACTAGGTGAGCTAAAGGACAAATCATTGGCCTGTAAACATCTCCACAACAGTGAGGATATGGTTATTGCATCAACTGAAGAGTTGATAAATTCTACAAAAAAACTTGCAAATCTAAAAAATGAGCTAGATGAACTGCTAAAAAACTGCCAAATAGTTAAATCTTGAGCAGTTGTCGATATTCTAAACAAAATATAATATTAAAAATTCTTCTTAAATTAATCCTATCTTAATTACAAAAACTACTTATTTGACTTAAGTCAAAGATTTTGTTTATTCTAAAGTGGTAATATAGCTCTGTTAATGGACACCTTAACGAAAAATTTAGACGCAGTTTTATCC
>NZ_JAVVFL010000280.1:0-1283 GCF_032250635.1 Sulfurimonas sp. | reverse complement strand
GTATCGTTAACTTTTTTAAAATAGTCAAGGTCTAAAAAAACGACGGCAAAATTGTGCCCATACCTCTCAAACTCAGCCTCTTTAATATTCATCAGATTATCCAATGCCCTCTTATTGTAGAGCTTTGTTAAAAAATCCTCTTTTGACTCATCTCTTGCGCGCTGAAGCTCCTCCTCGAGATATTCTATTTTTTTGCTAAGCAGATTTACTTCACTACTGTGCTTTTTCAGATCCCTTGTAAGTGACTGGGTGTTCTTCTCCAGAGCTACGGCAATAGCATATATTTTTTTATGTGCGACACTAAAATTTGTAATCGTTTTTTCATTATACCCCTCAAGCTCTTTTTTAATCTTTTGTATCTCTGTAGTTGAGCTATCGGAGCTCTCTATCATCTCTATAAGCCTCAGAGAGAGTTTGTCAAGCACACCGTCAATAGACTCTATCATCTCTTTGACGCTCTGTTTGTCAAGCGCTATTCTAAGAGCTATCGCAGACCTTATCTCAGACTCAACCAAAGCATTCTGCAAGAGTTCCGGGTTATTTTTAATCCTCTGGCTAATATCTGCAATCTTATCGTTTATACTTGATGCGATTGATGGAGTCAAGGATGAGACTAACAGCGAAGCGATAGCAGAGAGTTCTGCCGAACCTAATGGTTTGTCACATAAATTGGTTAGATTTAAATTTTCTACTGTTGCTTTAAGGTTGCTACTATCGACGTCACCAAGCGCTTTTAGTTTCTGCAAAAATGTGTCGTCATAGGTAGTTATAAAATTTATCCAAAGCTGCCTAAACTGGTCTATCTCCGCAACCGAAGGCTCTCTGTTTAGAAGCTCAATACTTTTTTTTGCAAGTTCAGTCGCCTCTTTGTTGTGCAGAACCTCTATAACCTGAAGTACCCTTCTGGTAAAAACAGTCTGAGATTCAAATAGGTTTGCACAGTGAGTCGGGTTTGTTCTGTTTAATTTTGAGATTAAAAAGCGGGAGAGTTCAGAGATATTTTTAATATGATATTTTTTCAGCTCATCCTGAAACTCTTTGTTTAAAGATGCGGTAAATTTCTCCAGTTTTGAGCAATCTTCCGTTGCAAAACCTGCTTTTGCCGCCTCTTTGCAGAACGCTTCGGCATAAAAATCAGGCGTTAAAAGCTTCCCCTCCAACTCTAATCTTTTTACGGCTTTTTTTATGATAGTCTGAATATTCATAACCACTCCTTATTTTTTTACCCGAGCTCCCTCGGCGGAGACCTGTGCAACAAATGACTTGATGGCTCTTTGTGCGGC
>NZ_JAVVFL010000282.1:0-1211 GCF_032250635.1 Sulfurimonas sp. | reverse complement strand
ATTTGATAAAATAGCAGGATAAATTGCTATAAAAAATTAAGGGTTAAAAATGCCACCAAGATATACAGATGAATTTAAAATGGAAGCTGTAAAACAAGTTACAGTCAATGGTTATAGCGTACACGAGACAGCGGAGAGGTTGGGTGTTCATTTTGAGTCTCTCAGGAGCTGGATAAAAAAGTTTCAATCCCCAGAGGCGATAGCTAAAAACAATCAAGAGTTGGCTTCTCATTTAGAGATAAAACGCCTCCAAAAAGAGCTTAAAAGAGTCACAGAGGAGCGCGATATACTAAAAAAGGCCGCAGCGTACTTTGCAAGCCACCCAAATTAAAGTACGCGTTTATAAAAGAATACAGCCAATATTACACAGTAAGACGACTGTGTAGTGTTATGCAGGTACATCATAGCGGGTATTATAAGTGGCTCACAAAGCCTGTTTCAAATCGAGAGATTGAAAATCAGCAATTGATAGTTTATATAAAAGATGCATTTAAAGCGTCCAGCGGTATTTATGGTTATAGAAACATCCATAAAGATTTGTTAGCGTCTGGGATACACGTAAATAAAAAGAGAGTTGCAAGACTTATGAGCATAGCGAGACTTTATGGAGTTGGCACATATAGACGCAAGCCTAAGCATAAAGCCGGTGCAATTCACAAAGCGCATCCAAATCATCTGCAGCAATGCTTTATCGCAAGCTCTCCAAATGAGAGTTGGGTAAGCGATATAACTTATATCAGAACGCATGAAGGATGGCTCTATCTTGCAACAGTTATAGATCTTTTTAGCAGAAAAGTGATTGGCTGGGCAACAGCGCATAGACAAACAACAGATTTAATTTTACAAGCTTTAAAATCTACAATTTCAAGAGTAAAAAAAGCAGATGACAAAGTAATTCTTCACTCAGATCAAGGGAGCCAGTATAGCTCTTATGAGTACAGAATTTTTCTAAAACATCATAATATTGTCCCAAGCATGAGTAGAAGAGGCAATTGTTATGATAACGCCGTTGCAGAGAGCTTCTTCAAGACATTAAAAAAAGAGCTTGTTAGAAAACAGGTATTTTTAACAAGAGAGATTGCAGCGTCTAAAATCTTTGAATATATAGAAATGTTCTACAATCCAAAAAGAAGACATAGTTATCTTGGCTACATTTCACCAAATGAGTTTGAAAAAAGATATAATTTGGAGTCCTCAAAAAACAAGGTGTT
>NZ_JAVVFL010000284.1:0-1167 GCF_032250635.1 Sulfurimonas sp. | reverse complement strand
TCCGCATTCGGTGCATTATCATTTGACGTCGGAACATCAGAGAGCCTTAAAAAGACACTTAGCATAGGTATAGCAAAATTTCCTACAGACGGAGACAGTATCTGGAAATGTATCAAGTATGCAGATACGGCTCTTTATGAGGCGAAAAACAGTGGAAGAAATAAGATTGTATCGTTTAAGCCTGAGATGTTTAAAAGTGGAGAAGAATTTTAATCTTCCTCTTCTTTATTAACTGATGTTACGCATTAAAAAAATTATATAAAAAATTAAATGAGACAAAAGTAATCAAAAATTAAAAGAGTGGTGTAGATTCAAGAAGTCTAGTGAGGAAGCATGCTTAAAGTATGTGACGAGCGTAACGACGCAGAAGATGCGCCGCTATTTTGATTTTAAACTATTACTTAGTGCTGCAAGCACTTACACCCGGAGGAGTTGTGGGCTGAACGCTCTCATTGCTTGCTCCGCCTTTTGCATTTACCTCTTCTATGGTCGCCCAAATAGAGGCTGCAGCAGCTATATAGCGTTTTGCGCTCTCGCTTGTAGGGTTGACAAAAGTGATAGGCTTGCCTTCGTCTCCGCCTGTTCTAATACTCGGCTCAATAGGAATCTCTGCGATTACTTTAGTATCAAACTCATCCGCCATCGGCTGCGATGTTCCTTTTCCAAATATGTCATACTCAACGCCCGTATCCGGTGCGATAAAACCGCTCATATTTTCAACTATTCCGGCAATCGGTATATTTAACTTTCTAAACATATCGAGTGAACGGCGAGAGTCATCAAGAGAGACTGCTTGAGGGGTAGTAACCGTCAAACCTGCAGTAACAGGAACGCTTTGAGCTAAAGTCAATTGTGCATCACCTGTTCCCGGAGGCATATCTATAACCAGAACATCCAAATCGCTCCAAAGAATATCTCTTAAGAACTGCTCAATTGCTTTCATAATCATAGCGCCGCGCCACATAAGCGACTGACCCGGTTCCATAAGTGAACCCATAGACATAACTTCAATTCCGTAAGCTTTCATAGGAAGAACTTTGTTTCCGTTCACCTCAGGCTTAATATCTGCAATTCCCATCATACGAGGAATATTTGGACCATAAATATCAGCATCCAAAAGACCTACTTTTTTACCTTGCGCAGCAAGAGCAATAGCAATATTTACAG
>NZ_JAVVFL010000285.1:0-1162 GCF_032250635.1 Sulfurimonas sp. | reverse complement strand
AGTACTTTTGATAATCCTCTTTTGTCTCTATGTTTTGTGCCAAAAGTTTGATTCTGGTACCTTTAAACTTATCCATAACCTTCTCAAGATTTTCATGCAAAGAGAGCACTACGTCCATCTTAATAATATCTATGTAGTTAAAAAGCCTGTTGAATTTTTTTATCATCTCCGCACTTGAGTCAAAGTGTTCAAGCGAAAGTTTGAAGCCTCGTTTTTTGTATTGAATGATTTTTGCGATTATTTTTTCGTTTAAATCAATATCTTCTAAAATATTAAGGACAAATCTATCCTTGTCTAAAACATCCAAGACCCCTTTTTGAAGAGACTCCTCATCTACGTTTACAAAAGCCAAGACCTTAGAGCCTAGAAGTTTGTCAAGTTCGTTGCTCGTTATAGAGCTGATAATAAGCTGCGCTGTCTCTCTGATTTTTGTAGAGAAGCCACTAGGCTCTAAAGAGCTGTCTTTAAATACTAGCTCATAAGCAAAGAGTTGGTTTTTGTTGTCAAATATCTTTTGTTTGGAAATATTAATTATATTCACTTGCAACTTCCTTGTTTTATTTATTTTATATTTTACACGAAAAATCTTAATAGGGAGTGCTGATACAAATCGAGCATAAAAATTTACTAGATGATAGTTTATATGAAAAAGAGATTATTACTATATTGATATTATAGAGGAGCAGCCAAAAGGCTACTCCAGTTTAAATTTTGACGGCTTTGCCAACCTCACTATCGCTGTAAATGCTGTGAGTTCCGTCACAAAAAGGAAAATTGCCGCTTGTTTTACACATGCAGATGTGGTACTGTTTCGTCTTTTCAACACTCACTTCTTTGGGAAGACACTCCGTTGTTTCATGACTTCCATCGCAAAAAACACCGTCTTTGCTTCTTCCGCACGCACAGATCATATATGTGACTCCAGCTTCAAGAGTCACACCTTCGGGCCTATTGCGAAATACGATTGCATCTTTACACATGACATATCCTTTGATTGGTCTGCATCATTATAGTGACGATATTATCAAAATGTCAAGGTGGCTATTAAGAATAGTTATACTGAAGAAGAGACGCTAAGTTGCAGTTTCTCTTTTTGATTTAACTCTTCAACATTTATATTATACAAAGAGCAAAGCTCTCTTTTTGCCTCTTCGCTTAGGGT
>NZ_JAVVFL010000256.1:0-2112 GCF_032250635.1 Sulfurimonas sp. | reverse complement strand
GTCAAAGAAGAGGTCGCAGTAAAAGTAGAAGAAGCAAAGAAGGCAATAGCCGAAATTCAAGTTGACGCTGCAAAACTGTATCAAGTGTGTGCAGGATGTCATGGAGTAGACGCCTCAAAAGTTGCTCTTGGAAAATCGCAAATCATTAAAGGTTGGGATGCTCAAAAAATAGAAGACGCGCTTAATGGGTACAAAGCCGGAACATACGGCAAAGCCATGAAGGGAATAATGGTAGGGCAGGTTTCCAAGCTTAGTGATGTTGAGATAAAGGCGCTAGCAGAGCATATTTCAAAATTTTAAATTTCTCTCGTTTTCGATGTTTAGTGTAAATTAAGAAACATAAAATGATGAGATTCTATTTTTCCCATTTTGCTTTGCTTTGTATAGCTCATCATCGACCAGTTTGTAGATCTCATCCGTTGAGAAGGGCTTACTTATCTGAGCAAAATCCGCAACTACTACGCCGCAAGATATAGTAAGTACGCCAAAGGGAGGGTTCCCTTTGTGCTCTATATTTAAATCTTTAATATTTTCTAGCAGTTTTACTATAAAGCTATCAATATTATCACTATTTCCAATATTTAGTATTGCGGCAAACTCTTCTCCACCGACTCTAAAAACAAAGTCGCCCGCTCTTTTAAAATACTCTTTTAATTTTTCTGATATAGTTATCAGTGCTTTGTCTCCCATCTGATGACCGTACATGTCATTGTAGTTTTTAAAGTTGTCTATATCGCACATAAATAGGCAAAATTTATTTTTTTCTCTTATGGCATAAGAGAGCTTTTTTTGAAATATCTCGTCAAAAAAGCGTCTGTTATAGAGATTTGTCAACGCATCGGTTATGCTGAGTTTCTCTACTATTTTTCTATCGCTTATATCTTTTGCCACCATTATGTACCCTAATCTTTCTCCTTTAAAACTGTAGTAGGGAGCTATTGAACCATCTATCCAAAAAGGGGAGCCATCTTTTTTTCTATTTTTAAATTCTCCATTCCATTGATTGTCGAGTGAGATGCTCTTCCATAGCTCGTTAATAAGAGTTGTCTCATTAGAATCAAGCATGACATCGTGGCTCTTTCCTATTAGTTCTGATTTTTCATAACCGCAAATTAAGCAAAAAGCTTTGCTTACATCGGTGATTATCCCGTTACAATCGGCATAGGAGACTATTACATGATTGTCTATAATTTTGTTGAATTCTGCAATGGCCTTGGGGTAGTCTTTTTGGTGGTAATACGCAAAGCCCAATTGGTAATAGTCGGTGTTGTTCCATTTACCGCGCAGGCCTTTGTATTCTTTTAAATAAGGAATGGCTTGATCGTACTGCTCAAGGTTAAAATAACTTTCGCCGATGATTTTATTGAGTTGAGAGCGTTCTTTAGGATTGCTATTGGGTAGCTGCTCTTGGGCTTTGGTAATGGCTTTTTCAAAATTACCTTGCTTAAAGTTCATATCGGCTTCAAAATAGGCTGTGTTTTGGTTACGTTGAGTATTTCCACTTTCAAACAAGGCGCCGGCTTCGTCGTAGCGGTCTTGCTGGTAGGCGATGTAGCCTAAGTAATACTTGGCGTCGTTACCGTATTTTTGATGGGTGATGAGTTGATTGAAGCCTTTAGCAGCCTCGTCGTAGCGTTTAGCCACAAAGGCATTGTAAGAGTTGTTAAAAATCATTTGCTGACGTTCGGTGCGCGAAAGCTGGTCGCCTTTTACTTTGGCATACCATTTTTGGCTTTGCGGATATTTCCCTTGGTCAAAATAGTAATTGGCGACTTCTAGATAAGCTTTGTTCCGCTTGGGGCTATTGGGGTGATTTTCTACAAAATCCTCCATCATTTGGTCGGCATTCATATAGTCTAAACGGATGGCGCAGTTGGCGATGTAGTAGGCGCAATCGGCAGCTTTGTTGGTGTTGGGGTTGCGCTCTAACACCGCCTCAAATTTCTGCATTGCTGCGGCGTACTGACTTTCGTGGTATAAATCTACGCCTTGATTAAAACTGTAATCGTCTTCTTGAAAAGCGGCGCTTAGTTGTGCTTGCAGTGGTGCGAGCGGTAGAGAACTAAAAAAAAACAAGATAAAAACGGCGTTACGCATAGTTCAAATTTTAGG
>NZ_JAVVFL010000283.1:0-1208 GCF_032250635.1 Sulfurimonas sp. | reverse complement strand
TAAAGAGGAGACATTGGGAGTATCAAAGAGATGCGGGTGTAGAGTTTATAAGTTCCAATGATTTTTCGCTCTATGACAATATGCTTGATACCTCTGTTATGTTAGGCGCAATTCCTCAGAGATTTGCCCACTTAAAGGGCGAAGAGCTTTACTTTGCAATGGCTAGGGGCGATGCTTCAAGTGTTGCTATGGAGATGACGAAGTGGTTTAACACAAACTACCACTACATAGTTCCCGAACTAAGTTTGGAGGACAACTACTTACTAAATGCTTCAAAAATCATAGAGGAGTACAACGAAGCGAAAAAGCTTGGCATCAAAACAAAGATAAATATAATCGGTCCTATTACATATCTGGGACTTAGTAAAAGAGTTGATCGTGGCGATGTTTATGAGCTTTGGAGCAAAATAGTTCCTCTTTATGAGGAGCTTTTAAAAGCTATAAGCACTCTTGATGATGAAGTAGTAGTGCAGATAGATGAGCCCATTTTTGCAAAAGAGTTGGATACAAAAGTTCTTAGTCTTGTAAAACCGACATACGACAGACTAGGAAGTGTTGCATCAAACATAAAAATTGCGGTTTTGACCTATTTTGAACACTCAAACGAAGCTACAAAAGTTTTAGTTCATACGCCAATCTGGGCATTGGGGCTGGACTTTTTACATGGAGATGAAAATCTGAAATCTCTAGAACTTATAGCCTCTAGCGGTAAAAAGGTTATAGTGGGAGTAGTTGATGGTAGAAATATCTGGAGATGCGATATTGAAAAAACTCTTGAGTTTTTAGAAAATATCTCAAAAGTAGTGAAAAAAGAGAATATCTTGATAGGTTCATCCTGCTCGCTTCTTCACACCCCTTTTACTCTGAAGTATGAAGAAAAGATAAGTCATGACATAAAAGAGTGGTTAAGTTATGCACTTGAAAAACTGGATGAAATCTCGCTTCTCTCAAAACTCTTTTTTGACGGCAAAGACAGTTTGGATGAGAGAGAAAAAGAGGCGCTGCAAAAGAATATAAAAGTAAATCAAAGCAGAAAAAAATTCGCTTCTTATTCATGATAGAGCGGTGCAAGAGAGGGTAAATAAGCATACTAAACTCCAAAGAGAAGGCGATGCAAAAGAGAGACTAAAGCTTCAAAGAGAGATTTTAGGCTACAAAGATTTGGTAACGACAACTATAGGCTCATTTCCGCAAACTCCAGAGCTGCG
>NZ_JAVVFL010000278.1:0-1363 GCF_032250635.1 Sulfurimonas sp. | reverse complement strand
TTTTACAGCTTCATTCGCTTCCCACGGCATAACCTCTACGCCATCACGAGCCAATATTCTCTCAAATATAAAAGGCTCAAGCGTAATTGTCTTATCGCCCCTTTTTATCTCTGCTTTTAAAATTCCCTGTCTAAATGCCTGTCCAAAAAGAGCATGGTTTGATCTGTTTATGACGTTAACACTAAAACCGTCACTCTTTTTTGAGAGCTTAAAGTCAATGTATTCTCCCATGTTCGTGCTTTTGTGGTAAATCCCCGCAATACCGTGATACGCATGTGTTTTTGTCTCATGTATTGTGACTTTTGAGCCGATAACCTGCGGCATATGGCACGTAACACAGCTATTTTTGTCATCTTTGCTTATTAGTGCGTCAAGCATCGTTATGTCAAAACCGTGATCGTTGTTTGTATGAGAGTGGCATCCCATACAGACGTTTCCGCTATAGTAGTTTTCGTTGTCATAGTCAATCTTGTGATATGGAGAGCTCTTTGGCTCCTTTTTTAATCCAAACCATGAGGACTCTATCTCATACTCTGCGTTACCTTTTTTACCCTCTTGAGCGGTATAGTATTCGCGCTTTTTCTCAACTAAAATATTACTGTTTGAACTCTCACCCACTTGAACATCTTTTATGCTGTGACAGTACATACAAGAGATGGGCTCTTCTACCTGAGTCTCATTTTTTGTAACGACTCCGCTTTGAAGAGCCTCTAAATCACTTGGAGAGTGGCACTTTGCGCAAGTGTACCCCTTCTCATCTTTTGGGTGTTTCTCCCACATAGCTTTATGGATTGGATTGTTATAAATAGATGCGTTGCGGTGAGAAGATTCGTAATACTCACCATAGATTACCGGGTGGCAAGTCTGACACACCTTGCTCCCGCTTGCCTCTAAGTGAGTTGCAAATAAAATTGCACTTAGCAATAAAAAAAAATAACGCATTCTTCTCTCCGTGGATTAAAATTTAAGTATTTTAACTAAGCGAAGAGCTCTTGGCGTTGATATAGGTCAGTTCTGTCTCTGTTTTTAAAAAAACTCTCTTAGAGCCTCTTTGTCTGCAAATTTGGTTTTGACATTGATTATCTCTTTGTCCTTGAAAAACTTAAGTATTCTGGAGAGTGTTTCAGGCGAGACACCGAGTATCTCGGCTATCTCTATGTTTTTAGTCTCAAAAAAATCTTCCGAATGGTTGTAGATATATTTAGCGACTCTCTCTTTTGAGTCTAGAACCAAGTTGGTAGATATAATATTTTCAAGGTTTTTAATCTTTTTGATAAGGGAGGTTTGAATATTAAACGCCATGTTAGGGTTTGAAAAGATGACCTCTTTTAGCTTCTCAAAGTCAATTTTTAAAATTTCGACA
>NZ_JAVVFL010000279.1:0-1360 GCF_032250635.1 Sulfurimonas sp. | reverse complement strand
GTGATTGAGGAGGTCTCGCTTTACGGCGATTCCGTGCACTCCCACAAGATAAGGGCAAAGCTTCAAATCGGAGATATAGAGGGAGCTAACGCTTTTTTAGGGCATAATTACACTATCAAAGGGCATGTCGTCTCAGGTCAGGGCATAGGCAAAAAAGAGCTGGTAGCTACTATAAACGTAGAGGCAAAAGAGTTTTTGATGCCAAAAGAGGGTGTTTACGTTACGCTTACGCGCATTGATGATGAGGAGCATTTTCATCCATCGGTCTCTTTTGTAGGGCACAGAGTAACAACGGATGGAAGTTTCGCGCTAGAGAGCCATATACTTGATGGCGAAGTGTCATGCAAAGAGAGCGCAAGCATTAGTTTTGTCAACTTTATCAGAGAAAACAAAAAGTTTGACTCGTTAGATGAGTTAAGAAAAGCTATAAAAAAAGATATAGCAATCGCTTCAAAGGAGCTAAAATTTCTACAATTATAAAAGAGCTGGACAGAGAGTATCTACACAGCGTACAGGATATTGATCTAAAATTTTACCAAAATGAAAAAGATTTCGTGGTCGATGAGATTCCTATGGAAGAGTTTTTAGGCAGAGGAAATTACCTCATTTTAAAAGTGCAAAAAGTTGAGCTTACGACTTGGGACATGATTGCCATCTTTGCTGAATACTTGGCTATTCCCGCTCAAAAGATAGGTTACGCTGGACTTAAAGACAAACATGCGACGACTACGCAGTACCTCTCTGTGGAGACAAAAAATGAGTATATGCTTAAAAAATTTCAGCACAAGCAGATTAAAATCTTAAGTACGACAAGACATTCGCACTCCATTAGAATGGGAGATTTGGCAGGAAACAGATTTAGCATAAATCTTTACGAGGTTGATGCAATTGACGCGGGAAAGATAGAGAAAGTTGCCAGAAAAATAGCAAAAAACGGACTTCCAAACTACTTCGGCTACCAAAGATTCGGGCGCGATGCAGATAGTATTGAGCAATCTAGAGAGATGATAAAGGGCGAACTCTTTATTGAAGACGCGAAACTTAAAAGCTTTTTGATCTCTGTTTATCAGAGCTACTACTTTAACGAGTGGTTAAGAGAGAGGATAATGCTCACAAAAGAGAGCGGCTCTTCGGAGTTTATGCTTCTTAGCGGCGATGTTTATGCAACAAAAGATGGCAAACTCTCAACTCTAAAGCTAATACCATCAAAAGAGTTTGCGGCTAAAAAATTGGTACCGACAGGGCTTCTTTGCGGTCGAGATGTCTTTCGTGCAAAATATGATGCGGCGGAGATAGAAGCAAAGTACGATGATGAGTTTTTGCAGGAAAAGGGTCAAAGACGTGAAGCCCTAGTTTATCC
>NZ_JAVVFL010000276.1:0-1458 GCF_032250635.1 Sulfurimonas sp. | reverse complement strand
TTTTTTATACTCCAACACTGTTTTGTTTTTTCTAAAAAAAATCAAAACAAAAAGAACACCTATAGCAAACTGGATAAGAAGTTTTTTAATCCCGTCGTAAAAGACAAACTTTAGCACAGGCTCATTTTTGTCTAAAAGCCATTGGTGAGTATTTACATTATAAAAAAATTCTTGTAAATAAATATCAAGCTTGCTAAAAGCAAATAGGAGAATTACCCCAAGAAGCAAAAACAGTGTGATTAATAACTCTCTACTCCTCGATTGTAGCATCTTTTAGTATGTCCATATTATAATCATATATTTTTGTATCTACTTCAAACAGCCCGATGATTGTGTGAAAAAGATTGTCGTGTGAAAACTTTTTCTCAGAATATGATTTTAGTTTTGCAGTATCTATATCTTTTTTCATCTCATTGCCAAACCACATCATGGCTCCGATATGTGTTTGTGTGTCAGGTGCCATAAAATACGGCATTCCGTGAAGGTATAAGCCATTTTCGCCCAAACTCTCTCCATGGTCACTCATATAAACCATTGCCGTTTCATGACTTTTTGAATACAGTTTTAAAAAATTTATAACTTTTGATAAAAAATAGTCGGTGTAAAGAATGGCATTGTCATAAGCATTTCCTATCTCTTCTTGCGTACAATTTTCAAGCTGGTTCGTTTGACATGTAGGAGTAAATTTTTCAAACTCTTTAGGATATCTTTTGTAATATGCAGGACCGTGATTTCCCATCTGATGAAGGACAATTAAAAGGTCTTTGTTCTTGTTGGCTTCTATATATTTATCAAGACCTACAAGCATCCCTTCATCGCGGCACTCTTCATCGCAAATGGTATTGTTTGCAGGCGATTTGTAATCTTCAAAAGGAACTCTTAGTGCGACACCCTTGGAGTCTGAGTTGTTGTCTCTCCATAATATTTCAAGTTCATTATTATGCTTAAGTACATCTAAGATGTTCTCCGTGTTAATACCTTTTTTGTAGCTGTAGCCAGCTTTGTCAAAAAACGAGAACATGCAAGGAACCGAGTCAGCAGTTGAAGTTCCGCATGAGTACATATTTGAAAAGTTAATAATATCCTCTTTTTTAAGGAGAGGGTTAGTCTCTCTCTCGTAGCCGTTTAAAGAAAATCTGTCAGCTCTTGCCGCTTCACCGACTACGACTATAATTAGCTCTTTTGGTTCATTTTTATCTTCAGTTATTTTGCAGTCTTCTCCAACTGTATTTAAACAAACAGGTTCCGTATTAAGTGTTTTGCCAATATAGTTTCCGATGCTGTAAATCCAGTAAGTTGGATTTGTGTAGTATCTCAGAGGTTTATGCTCCCTGAAAAATGAAGTGTAAAATTTATTAAAAGAAAAAAGAGTTATAATAATTATCAAAACAGATATGAAAATTGTTTTTGCCTTTAACATCATTTCCGATTTTAGAGTGCCGTACTCAATTTTTGTCT
>NZ_JAVVFL010000286.1:0-1160 GCF_032250635.1 Sulfurimonas sp. | reverse complement strand
GCAGAGGCTGAAAAAATTGCTCTAAAAATTGCAAGAGAGTTTGTAATAAATTATGACAAGATAGATAGTGTAGATGAGATATTGGAGATAGTGAAAAATGCAGGGTAAGTATAAGGCTTTATGGTTAAGCGATGATATGTTTGATGAGTGTCTGGAGGTAATAGACCAAAGACAGCTGCCGTTTGAGTATGATACAAAATATCTGACCGATACGGATGAAGTCGTAACCGCCATAAAAAATATGACTGTTCGCGGTGCGGGGGTTATCGGAAGCGTTGCCGCATTTGGGATATATATAGCCGCTATCGAGGTTGATGGAGATTATGAAGCGCTTCAAGAGAAAGCTGCACTGATAAGAGAGTCCCGTCCTACTGCCGTAAACCTTATGTGGGCGGTTGATAGGATGATGGAGCTTTTAAAAGATTCAGATGATTTGGTAGATGATGCAAGAAGATTTGCCATAGAGTTAAATGACCAAGAGGCGCTAGAGAGCCAAAAGATAGCAGAAATCGGTTGTGACATCATCGAGGATATTTTGAAAAAGAAGAACAAAACAAAGATAAATATTTTAACCCACTGCAATGCAGGATGGCTTGCGGTTATAGATGAGGGAACTGCTTTAGCACCGATTTATGAGGCAAAGAGAAGAGGCATTGATGTTCATGTCTGGGTTGACGAAACAAGACCGAGAAATCAGGGCGCTTCTCTTACTGCATGGGAACTCACTCAAAGCGGAGTTGAACATACCGTTATAGCCGACAACATGGGCGGACTTCTTATGCAAAGAGGCGAGGTTGACATGGTAATAGTCGGAGCAGACAGAGTAAGCGCAAACGGCGATGCGGCAAACAAGATAGGAACTTACCTAAAGGCACTCGCGGCGCATGATAACAGTGTTCCTTTTTATGTTGCAATCCCCACTTCAACATTTGATTTCGAGATAAGAGACGGAGTGAAAGAGATACCAATAGAGGAGAGAAGCCCTGATGAGGTTAGGTTTATAAAAGGGGTAGACAGTGAGGGAGTGGTGCGTGAAGTGCGTATAACTCCCGAAGATTCGCCTGCATTAAACTACGGCTTTGACGTTACGCCCGCAAGACTAATTACTGGACTTATAACGAACAGAGGTGTTTGCGAGGCAGATTTCGATAAAATTCAAG
>NZ_JAVVFL010000131.1:0-6616 GCF_032250635.1 Sulfurimonas sp. | reverse complement strand
TCATATAAGATGGAGATATATCTCACAGGCGGGGATGCTTTTGAGTTTGAAAAGCTGTTCCCTGCTTCACATGTAGATGAGATGCTGTTATTTAAAGGAATGAAAAATATTATGAAAAAGGCAGATATATGCTAACGGTTGCACTTCCAAAAGGACGTATTGCGCAAGAGACATTAGAGATTTTTGAGACAATATTCGGCGAGGATTTTGCTTTTGATGACAGAAAATTGATTTTGGAGACTCCAAAATTTCGTTTTTTACTTGTAAGAAATCAGGATGTTGCTACATATGTGTTTCATCAAGCAGCTGACATAGGTGTTGTCGGACTTGATACGCTAGAGGAGCAGGGCTTAGATGTTGTTCGTCTGCTTGATTTAAAGCGCGGCATTTGTAAGGTCTCTATCGGGATGAAAAAGGGCGAGAAATTTGATTTGAACAAACCTGAGATAAAAGTTGCTTCAAAGATGGTCAATATTACAAAGCGTTATTTTGAGGAGCGCGCAGTCTCCGTCGACATCATAAAACTTTACGGCTCTATAGAGTTGGCACCGCTTATAGGACTTGCCGACATGATAGTCGATGTTGTAGAAACGGGTACTACAATGAAGCAAAACGGTTTAGAGGTGGTGCAAGATATTATGACCTCTTCGACCTACTTGATTGCAAATAAAAATAGCTACATTGCAAAAAAAGATGAAGTTCTGGATATATACAAAAAGATCAACAGCGTAGTCCAAGCGGAACAAAAAGCTAAATGACAAATCTTGACCTTTACGCAAAAGCCGAACATCTCCTAGGCATCGAAGAGGCTACCGAGGCGCTTTATGACCTCTATCGCTCAGAGCTTGATGAGTATAAGATAAAAACACTTCTTGATGTGGGATGTGGACGCGGCGGATTTATGCAGCGCATGATGAGCGATGGAGTAGTCTGCAAGGGAGTTGACCTAAGCCAAGTTATGGTTGATGAGTGCAGAGCTAAAGGTTTGGATGCAGAGTGTATAGATATAGCCGATGAGGGCGGAAAGTATGATGCGGTTGTGGCTATATTTGACGTGCTAAACTTTTTAAACCAAGAGGAGCTTTTTAGTTTTTTAGACTCAGTTGAGGCAAGACTAAATGATGATGGAGTTTTTATAGCCGACATCAACACTCTTTATGGTTTTAGCGATGTAGCTGAGGGTACCATGAGCAGTGAAAACGAGAAAGAGTTTTTGGTTGTAGATGCCATTTTTGAGAATGAAAAACTCTATACAAAGTTTACTCTCTTTGAAAAAAACATCAACTCAACATATACAAAACATCAAGATACGATAGTCCAATATTTTCACAAAATCAGAGCTTTTGAGAAGCTCTCTTCTTTAAAGCTTGTAGAGAAACAGACTTTTTCTCTCTATGATACAAAAGATAAAACACTTCTTATTTTTAAAAAGAGATAGGGTTTATCAATCTATCCATGTTAAAAATTCTATTGTAAAAACTGCACCATCTTTTCCATTGGAGGCAGTTATAACTCCGCTGTTTTTTTCAACAAGAACTTTTGCCAAATAGAGGCTGACTCCGGAGCTGTTTTTTGTGCCAAGAGAGGGGAGAAAAATATCCTCAAAAGATTTGTCCTGTATGCCGCCGCCGTTGTCCATTATGGTTATCTTTTTATTCTCAATCTCTATGCGGATTTCGGGATTGAAAATCTCTCTTTGTTTCAAAACTTCTCTCGAGTTGTTTAAAATCGCAAAAATTACTTGTGAAAACTCATTTACATTGCCATATACCGGCTCTTTTTCATGAGAGAGTATATATATTTTTATATCATCAAAATAGAATGTTCCTTCAATAATTGTCAAGATGTCGATAACGGCATCGGCAAGAAAAAACTCTTTGTTATCTGCTGATGGAGTATAGAACTTTTTAAAAGCTTCGATGGTCTCTTCTATAAATTCTATGATATCCTCAGAGCGCTTAATTGATTTAAGGTACTCATCCTTGCTAACAACCATATCGGATTGAAATTTTTTTTTCATAAGATTGTTAATCGATTCAAGAGATGCCAATGGTTGCTTCCACTGATGGGCGATATACATCAAAAGTTCGCCTAGGGCGGCCTGTTTTGACTGCTGAAAAATCATCTGCTCATTTATTTTGTTTTTTTGAATCTCATCTTGAACTCTTGATTCCAAATCTTTTTCATATGCTCTTAGTTTTAAGTGTGTGTTAACACGGGAGAGAAGTTCATCCGGATTAAAAGGTTTTGTTATATAGTCTACGCCTCCCGCCTCAAAAGCCATTTGAATGTCAGAGGGTTTATTTTTTGCACTTAAAAATATTATAGGAACATGCGTTGTTTTTGGATTCTCTTTGAGCAGTCTGCATATCTCAAATCCGTCTATATTATGAGTCATCGTATCAAGGAGAATAAGATCAATGGCGCCATCCTCCGCAAGTTTATCGATGATCTCTGTTTTGTCTTTTAGCGAAATTAGAGTGTACTCTTTTAGTAGATTTGTGAGGGTATTAATGCTATCTGTTTCATCATTAATAACAAGGATAGAGTGCTTATTGTGCATATTAGTGTCCTTTTTCGCCTTCTTAAATAATGCAAATATTATAAGATAAAATGTTCAATATAAAGCTGAAGGAGTGATAATTATCTCTGTTATCTCCGAACTTGCACCCAGTCTCATTGGCGGTCCCCAAAAGCCTGTTCCTTTATTTACATATATCTGCAGGTTTTCATTGTGCCTGTGCAGACCGCTTACATAAGGCTGCTGCAGTTGAACTAAAAACTTAAAAGGGTAGAGCTGCCCGCCGTGCGTATGCCCGCTTAACATCAAATCAACCCCGCCTGTAACTTCGTAAATAAATCTCGGTTGATGCGCCAACAGCAGTGTAGGGACGTCTTTAGTGTTTTTAATAGCTTTTTGCAGATTTGGCATATATTTTTTTGCTCTATATCCAAAAATATCGTAAACACCGGCAAGGTTAAAGCCTTCGCCATCCTCTCCTATATAGAGATTCTCATTTTCTAGAACTCTAATTCCCAGCGATTTTACGGCACTTATGATTTTTTCTACGTTGTGAAAATATTCGTGATTTCCAACAATATAGTATGTTCCAAATTTTGAATTTAATTTTGCAAGTTCCATCAGCGTCTCTTTTGCGGCTAAGACATCTACGTCAATCAAATCGCCAGTTATTACTACAATGTCTGGATTTAGAGCGTTTGCTTTTTGCACAATCTCCTCTATGAAACTTTTATCTATAAGTCCCCCAATATGTATATCGCTAAGTTGGAGTATCTTGTATGGTTTTTTTAGGTTCTTTATCTCTATAGTAACCTTTTGAACCTCTACAAATTTTGCATTGTAGATAGATTTTAACGTCAAAGTAGCTGCAGCAGCCATAGAGGTGACATCAAGCGATTTTTTTAAAAAATTTCTTCTATGTTGTGAGATTGGAGCAAAGGAGAGTAAAAGCCTTGAAATATCGTAAACAACAGCGCTCCAAAAAAGCAAAAAGAGTACGCCGATAGGAACGGAGAAGAGAAAATAGAGCCAGCCTGGCGTATCAACATAGTATCTTGCAAGCATGTAACATAAAATGCCAAAAAGGTTGATGATAAGAAATATGCGAAGATAGCGCTTGTTTCTATCGCTTATATCAAGCTTGGAGACAAGTCTCTTTGATATATACATGTTAAGCAGGACAAATACGCCCAAAAAGGCTGTAAAAAAGAGTATATAGTTCATGGAAGAAAGTATATCAAAATTGAAAAAATGTTATCATCCCCTCAATGAAAAAATGTAAAATTTGCAACAGCTCTACAACTGATATAACCGATATAAAAACTCAAAAAATATACCATAAATGCCCAGTGTGCAGCTATATTTTTTTGGATGAGACTTTTTATGTTGATGAAGAGAGAGAAAAAAAGCATTATGACAAGCACCACAACACTCTTGAGTCTCTGGGCTATGTAAAGATGTTTGAGGATTTGATAGAGGAGTTTGTTATGCCTCACAAAGAGGGCATAAAAAGCGCGCTTGACTTTGGATGCGGAGAGGGCGAGGTGCTGCCTATAGTTTTAGAGAGAAATGCTATTTCATGCGACAGATATGACCTCTTTTACTTTCCAAAAAAAGTTTACGAGGGCAAAAAATATGACCTTATTCTCTCAACAGAGGTGTTTGAACATTTGCAAAATCCTCTTGAAGTTTTAAAAGAGCTGCTCTCACATGTGGAGAAAAATGGCTATATTTTGCTGATGAGCGCTTTTCATCCGGATAAAGATGATGAGTTCTTTAAATGGTGGTATATAAGAGATGTTACGCATATAGGGTTTTTTAATATAAAAACGTTTGAGTTTCTTGCAGCCGAGCTCGGTCTTGTTATAATTAAACATAACTTTAAAAATATAATTCTTTTTCAAAAAAGAGAAGTTTAAAAAGAAATAGAGGATATACTCTGTCAAAATAATGTCAAGGATTAAAAATGAAAAACGTAATTATCTCCGCACTTATGGTGCTTTTTGTAGTCTCCGGTGTAAATGCAAGTCAAAAAAGCGGATGTGAGCTCTCTCAGGTAGGAGCACTCGAAGTGAGCTGGACCGGTTATAAAACAGAGAAAAAAGTAGGTGTAGGCGGAGTTTTTGATAGCGTGGTATATACACCTGTTGCAAAAAGCGGTGAGAATTTTCGCTCAATTTTGGTTGGCTCATCGGTTGTAATTGATACTTCAAGCGTAAACTCAAAACATGAGGGGCGTGATGAGAAACTTGCTAAATTTTTCTTCGGTATGATGAGTGATAAAAATATAAATGCAAAAATCGTAGATATCAAAGCGGACAAAAGAGTAAAAGATGCTCCAAGAACAGGCGTTGTTGAGATTGAGATTGAGATGAACGGCGTTAAAAAAGTTGTTCCTATGACATACAGCTTCAGCAATAATGTTTTTGAGGCAAAAGGAGTTATTGATATTTTAGATTTTAGCGCTTCTGAGGCTCTTGCGTCACTAAATAAGGCTTGCTTTGACCTTCACGAGGGAAAAACTTGGAGCGAAGCAGGGATAGCGTTTAAGACGAAGATAGAAGCTCTTCTTTGCAAAGTAGAGCCGTTAAAAGAGTAGTATAAAATATAAAAAAGACATAAAGTGTCAGTTTTTCTCCTCTATCCGAAAGATAGGGGTAGCTTTTAGGTATGCTAACCAATGGCATACTCCATGGTAAGGGGGTTGTAGGGACATTTGTCCCTGCCACCAAAACGGACTAGTTCGTTTTGGTGCGTAACATCAGTATACCGCTCTTAATTGCATTTATGTAGCTAAGAGTGTTTGCCTTGCCCATGTAGGCAATGTCAAACGCAGTTCCGTGATCTACCGATGTTCTGATTATAGGTAGATTAAGTGAGACATTTATACTCTCATCAAAGTAGAGCGCTTTTAGAGGTGCCAGCCCTTGGTCGTGATACATCGCCACAAAGTATCTGAACTTCTCTCTGGCGTGCGGCGTAAAAGCGGTGTCAGGAACCAGTGGACCCACAAACTGCTCAAAACCTATCTTTTTATTAGCACTTTTTATAGCCTTTGTAATTCTAAGCTCTTCATCTCCCAACACTCCGTTATCACCCGCATGCGGATTTAAACCAAGAACTGCTACGCTCTCTTTTGGTATAGATTTATGCAGATCCAAAAAGAACTGCTTTAATTTTTTATACTGAATGGATGATGCGACATCTTTTAGCGGAATGTGCTCGGTAAATAGAGCCACGAACATCTTCTCGCACCCGAGCATCATAATTGCATCCATTTTAAAATAGTCGCGAAGCATATCCGTATGCCCTTTGTAGTGCAAACCTGCCAACATCCACGCCTCTTTGTGAATCGGCATAGTTACAACGGCGTCAGCCTCTTTTGCCTCGCAAAGTTTGATGGCGCTTAAAAACGAGTTGTAGGAGTATCTTCCCGCATTTTTATCAACGCACCCCTCTTTTATATTGAAGCTTCCCTCGACCTCATGGAGTAAAAAATCAGATGGAATATTAACATCCAAAAGCTCGCATACCTGACTTAACATGTAGGAGTTTATGCAGTAGATTGGAGCGCAGAGTTCGGAGACTTCTTTGTGGGCTTTAAGAGCTATCTCAATGCCGACACCGTTCAGATCGCCTATACTGATGGCAATGCGGGGTTTGCTCATCTGGTAGTGAGTCTCTTCATCTCTTTTATAGCATCAGCCAAGCCGTTAAAGACACTTTTAGCAATGATGCTCTGCCCGATGTTTAGCTCAGTAATCTCCGCAATCTTCATCATCTCGTGAACATTGTGGTAGTTGAGTCCGTGTCCTGCGGCAACTTCCAATCCTATCTTTTTGGCATGTTTTGCGGCTGCGGTGATATCTGCTATGGATTTTTCAAGCCTGATAGCCAACTCGTTTCTGGGAAGCTCAAGCTCTTTTATGGAGTGGTTTGAGTGTGCAAGTGATGAGTTGAGCATCGCGAATAGATTTGCAAAACTCCCAGTGTGAAGCTCAACCATCTCGGCGCCAAGCTTTTTAGACATCTTAACCGCTTCAATAGTCGGGTCGATAAAGAGCGAAACTGGGATAAGGTAGTCATGAAGAAGCT
>NZ_JAVVFL010000130.1:0-6639 GCF_032250635.1 Sulfurimonas sp. | reverse complement strand
TCGGCAAGTACCTGATTCATTTTTGCAGCATAAAGACGTGAGCGTTTTGCAAGCTCTTCTGCACGACGAAGCTTTGCAGTTGATACAAGCTTCATTGCGCGAGTCGTCTTTTGAGTGTTAGTAACACTCTTAATCTGTCTTTGAATATCTTTCAAGTTTGCCATAAAGTTTTCCTTACGCTACTATGAAGTTAGCTTTGAACTCTTCAAGTGCTTTCAACATTAGTGCTTTAGTGTCATCATCTACTTTAGAAGTACTTCTGATACTCTCAAATATTTGAGGATATGATGCTTCAACAAATGGATACAACTCTGCTTCAAAACGAACAACGTTTGAAGGATCCATGTCATCCAAGAAACCTTCATTTCCAGCAAATATAATTAGAACTTGCTTCTCAACAGATAGTGGAGAAAAAGGAGGCTGCTTAAGAACTTCAACCATTCTCTGTCCACGCTCTAGCTGCTTACGAGATGTCTCATCAAGGTCAGATGCAAATTGTGCAAATGCTTGTAACTCACGATACTGAGCAAGGTCAAGTCTTAACGTACCGGCAACTTGCTTAGTAGCTTTAATCTGAGCAGCTCCACCAACACGAGAAACAGAAAGACCAACGTTAATCGCTGGACGAACACCCGAGTTGAATAGTTCAGTCTCAAGAAAAATCTGACCATCAGTAATAGAGATAACGTTAGTAGGAATATACGCCGAAACATCACCCGCCTGTGTCTCAATAATAGGAAGAGCAGTTAATGAACCAGCGCCTCTTTCGTCAGAAACTTTTGCAGCTCTCTCTAAAAGACGAGAGTGGATATAGAAAACGTCACCAGGATATGCTTCACGGCCTGGAGGGCGACGAAGAATAAGTGACATCTCACGGTAAGCAACTGCATGTTTACTTAAATCATCATATACAATCAGACCATGTCTAGCGTTATCACGGAAATATTCACCCATAGTAACACCAGTATATGGAGCCAAGAATTGAAGTGCTGCCGCCTCAGCTGCCGTTGCAGAAACGATAATAGTGTACTCTAGTGCACCATGATCTTCTAAACGACGAATGATTTGTGCAACAGTTGACTCTTTTTGACCAACTGCAACATAAATACAAACAACACCGTTACCTTTTTGATTGATAATAGCGTCTAATGCGATTGTTGTTTTACCAGTTTGACGGTCACCGATGATAAGCTCTCTTTGACCTCTTCCGATTGGAACAAGCGCATCAATAGCTTTGATACCTGTTGCTAGTGGCTCATGAACAGATTTTCTATCCATAATACCAGGTGCTTTTTCCTCAACGAAACGAGTTTCAGTTGTCTCAATTGGACCTTTTCCATCAATCGGCTCACCTAGAGCATTAACAACACGCCCAAGAAGCGCGTCGCCAACAGGAACACGAAGAAGACGACCTAGTCTTTTTACAGACATGCCCTCTTTCAACATTGTTCCTCCTCCAAGAATAACAACACCTACGGTGCTCTCCTCAAGGTTCATAACCAAACCTCTAGTTCCCTCTTCGAACTCTACCATCTCACCAGCCATAACATTGCTAAGTCCGTAAACTTGCGCAACGCCATCAGCATATGAAACGATTTTGCCTGTCTCATTGATATCAACACTTAGTTCAAAGTTATCGATACGCTCTTTTATTATTGAGCTGATTTCATCAGCCTGAATTTTTGCTACCACTACACGTCTCCTCTCGTTGAAAGTTAAATTGCTTTTGCAATATGTTCTATAATTTGACTGTTAATTCTTGATTTTGAGAAACTAATCTCAATACCTAAATCTTCAACATCTACTTTTATTCCGTTAAAGCTGCTTTTCTCAAACTTTAAAGATATTTTTGAATCAAACTTACTGCTTAACCCATTGCTTAGGTCTTCTATGACCTTCGCATCAACCTCACTGTCGCTATATATAACTCCAGTATAGTTTTTTGTCGTAACAGCTATATCTTTTCTCATTACTTCCGCTATTGCAGGAATAATGCCAATTCGATTGTGCTCAGCGAGAAGTTTAATTAAATTCTCAACATCTTTCGATTCTGCAGATTTAACCGCATCCAACAAAATCGCTGATTTTTGATTTTTGTCAATATCAGGATTGTTGATGATTTGAATAAACTTTTCATTTTTAAATGCTTCAGCTAAAATAGAAAATATAGCAGATGTCTCTTGCATCTTCTCTGCACTGGAGCTCTTTTTAAGAGCTTTTATATATCTTTTTGCAATTAACTCTTCCATGCTATGCCACCTTCTTTAAGATAACATTTGCCATCGCTTCTTTATCAAAGCTCTCATCACTTTGAGCAAGAACTTCTTTAAGCGTCTCTTCGACAACACTTCGAACCATTTTTCTTTGCTCAAACTCTATTAAAATAGCTTGTTGCTTCGCCATATTTTCAACATCAGCATCACATTGAGACATAATATTATCATTGATAATTTTATTCTCTTTTTTTGAACTAACTGCCAAATCCTGTGTGAATTTCTCAGCCGCTGTAATTTTAGCTAAAGCATCTTTTTTCAGAGCTGCCGTCTCTCTTAACTTCTCTTGCACTTTTTTCATCTCATCGGCAATTGACTGACTTCTTGATGAAAAATAGTTTTTTACAGGTTCAGCAACAAGATACCAGATAAGAGCTGCAAACAGTAAAAAGTTTACCGTTCTTTGTACTATGTCTGTTCCTGCGTTTTCTGCACTGCCACTGGATGCCAATGCATAGGTTGATATCATTAGCATAAATACTAAAATTCTACTCACATTACATCCTTATATTTGACTAAATTTAGCTTTTACAGCTTCTTTGAACAGCGGAATCTGTGATTTTAAATCACCGCTTAACTGTTCGCGAGTTTTAGCGAGTAACTGCTCAAACTCTAAGTACTGACTAGCTAGTTCAGCACGTTTTGCTTCTAACTTACTCTCTGCTAACTCTTTAGCATCCGTAATAACCTTCTCTCTTAAGGCCGCGGCTTCCAGTTTTGCATTTACAATTATAGATTGCGCTTTTGCTTCAAGTTCTTTGATTTCCTCATCGTTTGAACCTATTTTTTCAAGGTCTTTTTTGATGTCTTCATCTCTTTTACTCATATAAGCGAATAATGGATTGTAAAGCCAACTGTTTAGTACGGCTATAAGCGTAAGAAACACGATTAATGTAGCTACGAGTAGTATCGGATTTATATCTAACATAGCACCTCCTAAAAGTTGCGTGATTATACTATGTTAAAATTAAAAGAATTGTTAAAGTAATAAAAAATTTAAACTTTTTTTATATTTTTTATAAAATATTTTAAATTTATTTGAGTTTATGACGACTTGAATTGGCGGAACTCTTTGTAATTCTTGAAAAACAAAGTTTTTTATAGCTTTAGGGGGTTGTAGGGACTTTAGTCCCTGCCACTAAAACGGACGCGTTCGTTTTAGTGCGTAACATTAATAAGAAAGTTTGAAAACTCTTCTACTTGCTCTTTAGAGTCAAAATCTATTGTGAGGCTTTTGTTTGAACTTTTGCTTTTAAAACCAAGCTCTAAAAGTTTCTCTTTGATCTCTTTAAAGTTATACGAAGGGGTCGTTGCTTTCTCAGAACTGTCAGTTTTTTGGTTTTTCATGCTTTTTATAGTTACTTCAACTTCTCTTACGCTCAATTTTTGCCCGATTATTGAGTTTACAATCAGCTGCTGCTGCTTCTCATCAAGTCCAACCAAAACCTTTGCATGACCCGTGCTTATCTTCTTCTCTATAAGTGCTCTTTGAGTTTTATGTGAAAGTTGTAAAAGTCTTATAGTGTTAGTGATGTGTGTTCTGCTTTTGTGTATTTTAGTAGAGAGCTCTTCTTGTGTAATTTCATGAAGCTTGATAAGCTCGCCGTAGGCATGCGCAAGTTCGATAGAGTTTAGCTCGTCTCTTTGGATATTTTCTATGAGTGCAAATTGTCTCATCTTCTGTTCGTCGCTATTTAAAATAATCGCACGAATTGTTTTTAACTTTGCCAGTTTTGATGCACGAAGCCTTCTCTCTCCAGCTATTAAAACATACCCGTCAACATCCTCTGTTACAACTATCGGCTGTAGCAGTCCGTCATTTTTTATAGATTCGCTAAGCTCATAAAGAGAACTCTCTTCAAAATGTTTTCTCGGTTGAAACGGATTTGGTCTTATATCTTTTAGAGGAATCTCTACAATCGAATCTTTTTGAGAAACCTCGTTTTCATAAGCCTCATCTATCTCGCCTAAAAGCGCCCCTAACCCTCTGCCTAATTTTTGTGACTTCATATTTGCATAATCGCTTGTGCTAAATTTTGGTACGCGATAGAACCTGCTGATTTCACATCATAAAGTATTGCAGGCTTACCGAATGATGGTGATTCTGCAAGTTTTACATTTCGCGGAACCACTATAATCTCTCCGCTCTCATCTTTAAAAAGCTTGCTGTCAAAATGCTGCTTTAAATCTGCAAAAACCTGCTTTGAGAGGTTGTTTTGCGCGCTGAACATCGTAGGTAAAAAACCTTTAATACTTAGTTTTTGATTTATTGATTTTCTTACAAGTTTCACAGTATTTAAAAGCTGTGCCAAACCCTCAAGTGCAAAAAACTCACACTGGATAGGGATGATAACGGAGTTTGAAGCCGAGAGCGCATTTATGGTCATCGGTCCAAGTGCCGGAGGAGAATCAATTATAATATAGTCATAATCTTTTAAGACGTTCGCTATCGCTTTTTTCAAAACAAGCTCACGCCCCTTTGAATTTTGCGCATCATAATACTCTTTCTCTATTCCTACAAGCCCGATATTTGAGGGCGCCAGATGAAGAGTCGGAAGTTCTGATTTTAGTATAATATCTTTTAGTTTTTTTGTTCCGATAAGTACATGATATAAATTGAATTCATAATCGTTTCTGTGAAATCCCAAAGAGGTAGTAGCATTAGCCTGAGGGTCTGAGTCAATCAAAAGCACTTTTTTTTCTGCAACTGCAAGTGAGGCAGCTAAGTTTACTGCGGTAGTTGTTTTGCCAACACCGCCCTTTTGATTTGCAATTACGATTACTTCACTCATCTTAGACTATATATCCTCTCGCCGTTGACTACAACTGCCCCATCACTCTGCAGTGACGCACCCTCTAAAGAAATTCTTAAATTTTTACTATGTGTATGAAAGTTTTGATTTCTGTAAAATTCTAACTTATATTTACTAAAAACTTGCTTCCATGAACTCTTTTTTTCAATATTTATAAAATAGCTTTTTATAAGCTCATCTCTGTGTATATCCACATCTAGCTTTGTAAAATTATCCGGTGCTTTTGCTATATTTAACCCTACACCGCAAACCAAGCTCTCTTTGAGCAGATTTGTAATCATTCCGCCGACTTTTTGATTTTTTACATAAAAATCATTGGGCCACTTAAGCCAAACTTCTGAACCAAACTCTTTAAGCGTCTCTTTTAAAATATAAGAAAAATATATAGATGCGGATTCAAGTTTCAGATCTTTTGGCAGTTGCTCCAGTGAAATGGCAAAAGATAAAAAGAGATTATCCGTAACTCCAATCCAAGAGTTTTCTCTGCTTCCGACTCCTGCTGTTTGAGAGTTTGCGACTACGGCATAAGGGAGAGAAATTTTGCCCTCATGGATCAGCTCTTTGAGATATTTTTGCGTTGAGTCTACACTCTCAAGATAGAGTATCTGCAACCCCTACCCTTTTTCCGTTTATATAAGAGAGAACATCCATCTCATTTTTTGATTCAGGCTGTACTCTGTAGACTCTAATACTGCCCTTTTTACATCCGAGTACGATAGACTCTTTTTCTATTTTCAGAATTTTTCCGCTCTTATTCTCACTCTCTTTTTCAACCAACTCTATCTTCTTAAGTTTGAGTCCAGAGGCGAGGTAGATGCCCGGCCAAGGCGTAAATGCACGATACTTGTTAAAGAGAGTCTGCGCATCTTCAAACGTGACTTCACCATCTTGTTTTGTAATTTTTATGCAGTGTGAGGATTGCGCGTCATCCTGTTTTATGGGTGTGTATTTATTAAAGTTCTCTAGCACGTCAATAGTAAGTTCACATGCGGCGTCCGTAAGTCTATCAAAGAGCGACTCAGCCATCTCATCTTCGCCGACATCAATCTCTTTGATTTTAATAATATCTCCGGTATCAAGCCCCTCATCCATAAGCATGGCAGTTATGCCTGTTTTGCTATCTCCGTTTAAAAGAGTTTGCTGTATTGGGCTTGCTCCTCTGTATTGCGGCAATATTGAAGCATGAAGATTTATACAAGGTGCGTGTTCTAGTATCTCACGCGGAAGTATCTGACCGTACGCTGCAACAACAATATAGTCACAATCAAGTTCTCTAAGCTCTTTAATCGCGCTCTCATCTCTTAATCGATTCGGCTGATAAATGCTAATATTGTTTTGCAGTGCTATAGTCTTAACAACGGGAGGAGTGAGAACTTTTTTTCGTCCCACTGGCTTGTCAGGCTGGGTATAAACGGCAACAACTTCCATCTCTTTTGTAGCTAGAATTTTTTCTAAAATCCGCGCGGCATACTCAGGTGTTCCCATAAAAATTATTTTCATCACTTCTCCTACAAATCTCATATAACCCGAACAAAGTCCAGATTATATTCAGT
>NZ_JAVVFL010000129.1:0-6704 GCF_032250635.1 Sulfurimonas sp. | reverse complement strand
TACTCCAAAGAGGAGTCGCTTAGACGAATAGAGTCTCAGATGGATATAGAAGAGAAGAAGAAAAAAGCGACATGGATTATAGACAACTCAAAAGATTTGAAACATCTGCAGCAAGAGTGCGAAGAGTTTGTTGATAAGATAAAAGCCAAATATCTGGAGAAAAAATGATAGTTTCAAAATATAGCGCAAACGGAAATGATTTCGTAATTTTTCATACCTTTGTTAAAAAAGATAGAAGTTTTCTTGCAAAAAAACTTTGCCATAGACAAGATGGCGTAGGAGCTGACGGCTTGATAGTCCTTGTTCCAAAAGATTCCAAAGAGTGTGAATATGACTTTCAAGGAAACCAATCGAAGATTGATTTTGAGTGGCAGTTTTACAACTCTGATGGAAGCGAAGCGGAGATGTGCGGAAACGGCTCACGCGCATGTGCTCACTACGCTTTCGCCAATGAGCTTGCACCTAGCAAAATGAGTTTTTTGACTATCGCGGGAGTTATAAATGCCGAGGTTGAGGCAGCAGACGCAAAGGGCGGAATGGTTTTGAGCGAGCTGACTCCTCCTCAAATACTGGAGACGAATATAGAGCATAACGGCAAAAGATGGTTCAAGATAAATACGGGAGTTCCGCATCTTGTGCATGTAACGCAAAATATTGAAGAGTTTGATATGGCAGAAGCCAGAGAGCTAAGACAAAAGCACAATGCAAATGTCAATATAGTTTTTGTTGATGGTAAAAACTTACGCGTCAGAACCTACGAGCGCGGTGTAGAGGATGAGACTCTTGCATGCGGAACCGGTATGGCGGCATCTTTTTACATTGCATATAAAGAGGGTTTGGTCTCAAATAACATCGAGGTTTATCCAAAAAGCGGCGATACACTTTATCTGGGTGTAAATGAGAGAAGTATTACATTTAAGGGAGAAGTGAAAAGGGTATTTACGGCAGAGGTCTAAAGACCAGCTGCCTCGACGATTTTTGCTTGATGGTCTGCTATAAGCGGCTCAATTATCTCATCAAGAAGCCCGCCTTGCATAATTTCTGCAAGTCTATAGAGCGTTAAGCCAATTCTGTGGTCGGAGATACGATTTTGCGGATAGTTGTATGTTCTGATTCTTCCGCTTCTATCTCCCGTTCCAACCTGTGCAGAACGGTTCGCAGTATCTTTTGCAAGTGCTTCTTGCATCTCCAGATCATAAAGTCTTGCTTTTAAGACCTTCATCGCCTTTTCTCTGTTTTTGTGTTGCGATTTTTGGTCTTGGTTTGTTACGACTAAGCCGGTAGGTAAGTGCGTAATTCTAACCGCAGAGTCGGTTGTGTTTACGCTTTGCCCGCCACATCCGCTTGAGCGCATAACGTCGACTTTGAGATCATTTTCATTAATCTCTATCTCAACATCATCAACTTCTGCCATGACGGCAACAGTAATAGCAGAGGTATGTACTCGCCCTTGCGATTCTGTTGCGGGAACACGCTGAACACGGTGTGTTCCGCCTTCATATTTCAGCCTGCTATAGACCTGATCGCCTTTAATAAGAGCAATAATCTCTTTGTATCCGCCTGAGTCTGAAGGAGATGAGCTCATTATCTCAATTTTCCACCCTTTAATATCCGCATAGCGCGTATACGCTTCAAAAAGATTTCCAACAAAGATTCCGGCTTCATCGCCGCCTGCTCCCGCGCGAAGCTCTACGATGATATTTCTATCGTCGTTTGGATCTCTTGGAAGCAGCAGGAGTTTGATGTCGTTTTCAAGTTGAGGAACTTTTGGCTCAAGTGATTTAAGCTCCTCTTTTGCCATCTCAAACATGTCGGAATCGCCAAGCATAGCTTTTGCATCTGCAATTTCTGCAAGCAGGGCTTTATACTCTCTTGCCTTTTCTACCATCGGTAAAAGTGAAGATTGTTCTTTTGAGAGAGCGGTCATTCTCTTGATATCAGAGGTTATGTCAGGAGAGCTTAGCAGTTTGCCAAGCTCTTCATAACGGTTGATAAACGAGGTAAGTTTATCGGATAACATTTATAGTGTTAACCTTATAGTGCGTTTACAGCTCTGTGTAGACGACTAATCTTTCTAGCAGCAGTCTCTTTTTTTAAGACACCCTTGCTTACAAATTTTTGAATTTGTTTGTTTGCTACTGTCATTGCTGTTGTAGCTTCTTCTTTGTTACCTGCAGTTATTGCAGAACGAACATCTTTTACAATGTTTTTAAGACGAGTTCTGTAAAAACGATTACGCTCAGAACGAACGATTGTTTGGCGAATTCTCTTAATTGATGACTTGTGATTTGCCATGCATGAGTCCTTCTCATATAAATTTAGTGCGCAATTCTAGCTTAAAGATAATTAAAATTAAGTTAAAGACAAGGTAAATGAGAACAATTTAAACATTATTGCTTAAATATGTTAAAATACAGCACTTTAAATTTTGGAAAATATTATGAAATTATTCGGTACAGATGGAGTAAGAGGCGAAGCTGGAAGTTTTTTAACTGCAGAACTTGCTATGAAAGTAGCTATGGCTGCTGGGATTTACTTTAAGTCTCACTCAAAAAGCAACAAGATACTGGTCGGAAAAGATACACGCAGAAGTGGCTACATGATAGAGAATGCAATTGTTAGCGGACTGACGGCGATAGGGTATGACGTGATTCAAATCGGTCCTATGCCGACACCTGCTATCGCATATATAACTGAAAATATGCGTTGTGATGCGGGAATCATGATAAGTGCTTCGCACAACTCTTTTGAAGACAACGGAATCAAATTTTTTGACGGCTGCGGAGATAAGCTCTCTCACAGTGTTGAAGAGGAGATAGAGAAGATTTACCATAACAGCGAACTTCTTCAAGATGCACATGTGCGTGGTAAAGAGATAGGCAAGGCAAAGAGAATTGATGATGTTGTAGGACGTTATATAGTACAGCTTAAAAACTCTTTTCCAAGAAATCTCTCCCTAAAAAATATGAGGATAGTTCTTGATACGGCTAACGGAGCCGGGTATGTTGTAGGACCGACCGTTTTGGAAGAACTCGGGGCTGACGTTATAGTTTTGCACAATAAGCCTGACGGCTTTAATATAAATGAAGGTTGCGGTGCGCTTCATACAAAAGATCTCTGTGAGAGTGTCGTAAAATATAGAGCCGATCTTGGAATTGCGCTTGATGGGGATGCTGATAGAGTCGTGATAGTCGATGAAAATGGAGAGGTTGTCGATGGAGACCAGCTCCTAGGTGCGCTTGGGGCGTACATGAACGACAGAGGTACTCTAAGGGGTAAGGGAATTGTCTCAACCGTTATGAGCAATAAAGCTCTGGATGATTTTATGGGCGAAAAAGGGTTGAAACTTCTGCGCTCAGATGTCGGCGATAAAAATGTTTTGGAGCTAATGAAACAAGAGGGAATCAACTTTGGCGGTGAGCAGAGCGGACATGTAATCATAAGCGACTTTGCAAAAACCGGAGACGGACTTGTCTGCGCACTTCAGGTGCTCGCACTTCTTATAGAGACCAAGCAGAAAGCTTCAAAAGCACTTCGACCGTTTAAACTCTATCCGCAAAAATTGGTAAACATCAATGTAAAAGTTAAAAAACCTATCGATGAGATAGAGGGAGTTGTGCATAAGTTAGAGGAGCTAGAGAGAGAGGGTCTGCATCATCTCATTCGCTACTCTGGGACGGAGAATAAACTAAGAGTTCTTCTGGAGTGCAAAGATGCTAAAAAAATGAACCACTATATGGATGAGATGGTAGAGTTTTTTCAAAAAGCTTTAAATGCATAAGAGAACAATTCGCCTACTGGCTGTACTCTTTTTTACGATGGCGGGTATCTTTATAATAGATCAAAATATAAAGTCCCTTTTTATCGATGGATGGAGATATTACGGTGAGTGTATCGACCTTATTTTAGTCTACAACAAAGGTGTGGCATTTTCAATGTTTGCATTTTTAGACGGAGCGCTTAAGTATATTCAGCTGGTGCTTATTTTTGGTGTTTTTGGATACATAATTTATCTAAAACAGCTCTGTTATGCCATACCTGCCGGGCTGCTTTTAGGTGGAGCGGTCTCAAATATATATGATAGATTTGTTCACGAAGGGGTCGTAGATATGGTCTACTGGCACTGCGGATTTGACTTTGCGGTATTTAATTTTGCAGACGTCATGATAGATGTGGCGGTAGTTTGGATTTTATTGCTCAATTTTAAACCAAAACTTTGTAAAATGGACTCTAAAGATAGATAAAAGCAGATTTAGGGTAATATTGCCAAAAATAATAGTTACATGACTATAAAACACAAACTTAAATAAAGGAAATTGATGAAAATCAAAACGAATAAAATCAATAGTGCAAACGCTCAAATAGAAGCCCAAATTCCAAAAGAGACTATAGACGCAAATATAGAGAAAATAGCTAAAAACTTAACAAAAACTGCTTCTGTTCAGGGTTTTAGAAAGGGTAAAGTTCCAGTAGCTGTAATTAAAAAACAGTATGGGGAGCGTCTGGTTCAAGATGCAGAAGCTGAGGCACTGCGTGAAGTTTTAAACAGAGGACTTGATGAGCTTAAAGTAGCTATGGACGCACTAATCGGTGAGCCGAATATCTCAAAATTTGTAAAAAATGCGGACAATATCGAGGTAACTGTTAAGGTTGCTATGAGACCTGAAATTAATCTTGATAGCTACAAAGATATGGTTGAGAGTTTTGAGAAGCCTGTTATAACTGATGAGCAGGTAACTGAGAGATTAGAGAAAATTGCTGATTCTCAAGGAAAGTTTGTTGACTTAAAGAAAAAAAGAGCAGCAAAAGACGGCGACAGCACTATTATTGATTTTGAGGGCTCGATTGACGGGGAGCTATTCGAGGGCGGAGCAGCACAAGAGTTTGCACTGGTTCTTGGTTCAGGTCAATTTATTCCGGGCTTTGAGGAGCAGATAGTTGGAATGAAAATCGGAGAAGAGAAGGTCGTAAAAGTTACTTTTCCAGAGAGTTACGGTTCTGACACACTAGCAGGCAAAGATGCTGAGTTTAAAGTGACTCTTCACAATATTCAAGAGAAGGCAAAAGTAGAAATAGATGATGCGCTTGCTGAAAAAATGCTTGCGGGACAAGATGACAAAAGCTTGGAGAACCTTAAAAAACAGGTAAAAGCTCAGCTAGAGAATGAAGCACTTGCAAAACTATATAATGAAGAGATGAAGCCTATGCTTCTAGAGACTTTTGTAACTAAGTTTGATTTTGATCTTCCTGAGTTTGTGGTTGAGCAGGAGATTGATGTCTCTCTTAATAAAAAAGCAAGCACAATGAGCGAAGATGAGATAAATGAGCTTCGTGAAGATGCAGCTAAGCTTGAGGCACTTCGTGAGACTTTCCGTGAAGACGCACAGAGAAGCGTAAGAGCTACTTTTATTATTGATGCACTTGCTACTGCTGAGAGTGTTAAGGTAGATGAGAGTGAAGTGATGCAGACTATCTACTATGAAGCGATGCAGATGGGGCAAGATCCTAAAACGGCATACGAAAAATATAAAGAGGCTGGTTATTTACCTGCTATTCAGATGTCAATGGTTGAGGACAAGGTGCTTACACAGATCCTTAACTCAAAGATGAAAGAAGCTTAATCCAGATGAGTTATGTTCCTTATGTGGTAGAAAAAACAGCACGCGGTGAGCGCTCTTACGATATATACTCCCGTCTTTTAAAAGACAGAATTATAATGCTAAGTGGAGAGGTTAATGATGCAGTTGCTTCATCTATCGTTGCGCAGATGCTATTTTTAGAAGCTGAAGATCCGGAGAAGGATATATATTTTTATATAAATTCTCCGGGCGGAGTCGTAACAGCAGGAATGGCAATTTACGATACGATGAACTATATTCGTCCCGATATAGCAACTATATGTGTCGGTCAAGCCGCATCTATGGGAGCATTTTTACTCTCAAGCGGAGCAAAAGGGAAGAGATACGCGCTTCCTCATGCAAGAATTATGATTCATCAACCTCTCGGAGGAGCTCAGGGTCAAGCTACGGATATAGCTATTCAGGCCAAAGAGATTCTTAGAATGAAAGTGGAGTTAAACGAGATTTTGGCAGCAAATACGGGTCAAGATATTAAACAAGTCGAAAAAGATACCGATAGAGATAACTTTATGAGTGCCAAAGAGTCAAAAGTGTACGGAATGATCGACGAAGTGTTGTTGAAAAAAAGTAAAGATTAGGTAGCTAAAGGAGTTGGTATGTCAGGAGCTTTAAGAAGTAGACGCCGTAGCGTTACAGATGGTAAACCATCTGCGGCGGTAACAGATAAAGAGACAGTGGAAGAAGAACCAGAAGGAGAGCTAGAAACTTATTCGAAAGAGGTTTTAAATGCTTTAATGAAAGATGGTCTGCCACCGACTCCAAACAACTTCTCTCTCTATTTTGACAGACTGCTCGAAGAGAAGAGTCAAAATACCCGCAATCACATAGTCTCTGTTCTTGAGCAAGAAGAGAACAATGAGGATGAGAACTCTATTATGTTAGAGCAGAGTCTCAAGCAAGGTTTTTCATCCATAAAGAATATTTTAGGTGTTACGGCAAATCTCTATAAAAATATGGCGTTAATGACCAAAATATTGGATAAAAGAAGACAAGAGCTTGAAGAGAGCTCGGAAAATCAAGCCGTAAGAAGTGTTGCGGCATCTCTAGAGTCTGACATATCAAAAC
>NZ_JAVVFL010000128.1:0-6740 GCF_032250635.1 Sulfurimonas sp. | reverse complement strand
CGCCATGGCACAAAACGAAGTTTCTTTAGAAAAGCTTGCCTCATTCGAGGCAGAAAATTGTTATTACTGCGAGATATTTTTTATCTCTTCTAGCATCCAGTGCCACTCGCCGTAACCGCTGTCTCTGTTTATATGTCCTGCATTCTCTAAAACCATCATCTCTACACCAAGTGCCTTTTGAAGCGCTATTGCCTCATCCTGAGACATGTAAGGGTCGTTCGTCGAGGTAATAAGCATCTGCTTTTTTGCATAAAGTTTTTTAGGAACACTGCATGGAAAAAAGCTCTCCAGCTCCTCTATGTCGCACTCCAAACTTGGAGGAACAACAAGAAAAAGGTTTTCTATCTCCTCTATTTTGCCCTCATTGCAGAGATGAAACCAGAGTGTATTTGCCAGTGAGTGGCAAATAACAATGTCTGGTTTAAAATCGTCCAGTTCTTTGGTTAACTCAACTAACCACTCATTTTTGTTTGGAAAGTCAACGTTGCTAAATTTTAAAAAACTGACACAACCGTAATTTTTTGCAATCTCAGATGCCAGCCAACTCTGCCAGTGCGGGAAATCGCTCCCGCCCCAGCCATGAAGGATTAAAACTCTTTTCCTCACTCTTTATCCCTATTGAAAAATAGATAATATCCGGCAGGCAAAACAAGCAGAGTCAACAAAGTTGAGCTGATAATGCCGCCTGTGACGACCACTGAGAGCGGATACTGAATCTCACTCCCCACTCCTGTTGCCGCAAGTAACGGAATTATACCAAATAGTGTGGTAAAAGCCGTCATAAGAACAGGACGAAGTCTAAGAAGAGCTGCATCTTTTAGTAAAGTTTTAAGCTTCACATCCACAAACTGCTCTCTCAACTCTTCAATGAAGCTCACAAGTACGATACCGTTTAAAATGGAAATCGCAAAGATGGCCAAGAAGCCGATAATCGCCGAAATCGAGAGATATAAACCGCTTGCCACAAGAGCTATAATGCCGCCGATGAATCCAAAAGGGACATTCATGAAAATCAGCACCGCTTTTGAGAGAGAATTGAACGCCGTGTATAAAAGAAGGGCTATTATAAGCAGTGTAATGGGTATGATAATCATCAGTTTTTGGGTTGCTTCTTGCATATTTTTAAAGTCTCCAGCCCAGCCGATGTAATAACCCGTAGGAATTTCTACATTCTTCTTAATAAGAGCATCCGCCTCCTTTACGAACGAGGCAACGTCACGCCCCTCAACTTCCATGGAGAGCACCATATATCTGCTGAGATTTTCTCTTTTTATAAATGATGGACCCTGCTTTAGGGAGATATCGCATAGCTGCTCCAAAGTTACTAAAGCACCGCTTGAAGAGCGAAGAGTTACCGCCCTTAGAGACTTTATATCTTTTTTGGCATCTTTTATTTTTACAGCAATTCCGAATCGCTTGGTTCCCTCTATCATTTGGCTTACGGGCTCTTCTGCTATGCCGTTGCGCACAATTTGCATTACCTCCTCAACGGCGATGCCGTAGCGAGAGAGAGCCAGATAGTTTGGAGTTATATCTATCTGTGCTTGTCCGAGCTGCGATTCAACTTCTACTCCCTCCAAGCCTTCAACCGAACCGATGTTTTTCTCAATATCTTCTGCTATGGAGGCTAAGATTTTTTGGTCTTCACCGTAAATTTTAACGGCAAGTTCGGCTTTTACACCCTCTAAGAGCTCCTCTATTCTCATCGCTATAGGCTGAGTCGGAACAAACTGTACAAACTCAAACCTATGCTGCAAATCCTCGCTCATCTCATGCGTTAGAAGTTCAAGATTTTTGATGTTTGGTTTGAGGGTTAAGAGAACTTCCATGTAGTTTGCCTGCGCTGTTTCTCCCTTTTCACTTCTTCCTATCATGGAGAGGACGGAAGTTACTTCATCGGGATAGTTTTGCAAGATGTGGTTTTCAATCTCTGCCGCACTCTTTATTGAGCGCTCAAGTGCCGTTCCGGGGATAGCAATAACGCGATACATAATAGACTCCTCATTTAACGAGGGCATAAACTCCCGCCCCTGCCCAAAGAGAACAAAGATTGAAGCTAAAAAGAGCATGGCTGTTGATAAGAGTACAGCCTTGGCATGTGAGAGTGAAAAGGTTAAAAGAGGCGTGTAGACTCTTTTAACAAAATGTATAAAGCGATTATCTTTTGATCTGTTTGGCTTTAAAAGCAGAAGAATCAAAACAGGAGTAAGAATAAGAGCAACCAAAAGTGACGCCAGCATGGTAAAGACAATGTTTAATGCCATGGGAGAGTAGAGTTTTCCGGCAAGTCCATCAAGACTTAACAGCGGTATAAAAACGGCAGCGATAATCAAAATAGCAAAAGTTATAGGCTTTGCAACCTCTTTTGCCGCCTCTGCTACAACGCTTAGTCTTTTGGCATCGGGAGTAATTGAGAGTTTTCTGTAGCTGTTCTCCACTATGACGATTGTTCCATCGACTATCATTCCGACGGCTATGGCTAAGCCGCTGAGGCTCATCAGGTTTGCGCTGACTCCAAACTGCTCCATCGCTAAAAACGTGATAAGCAAAGAGAGCGGAAGCGATAAGATAACGATAAACGCGGAGCGGAGTTCAAAGAGAAATAGAAACAGAACAACCATTACCAAAAGTATGCCGCTAAAAAGAGCAGAGTAGATGGTGTCCAGTGCCTTGTTCGTTATATCTGTTCTATCGTAAATGGCTTTTATCTCTACGCCTTTTGGCAAAACAGCGTTGATTGTAACGATTTTCTCTTTTATATTTTCTACAACCTGTTGCGCATTTGTTTGGCTTCTTTGCAGAATCATCCCCATAACAGCTTCGCTACCGTCAATGCTCACGGCTCCAAAACGCGGTGAAAAATCCTCCTCCACAGTCGCTATATCTTCTATAGTCACGGCTTGCCCGTTTTGAGATTTTATAACGCTGCGTCTGATGTCATCGAGAGTTTTGTAGAGCCCGGCTCCACGGATGAGATACTGCTCTGAGTTAAATTCCAGATACTGTCCGCCTGCCGCCTGATTGCTTTTTTGCAGTGCCGTAACAATCTCCCCGAAAGTTACGCCTATATTTTGGAGTTTTTTGGTATCTACCAAAACGCTATACTGTTTTTCATACCCGCCCCAGCCGATAACCTCCTCAACGCCGCTAACGCTTTTAAATAGCGGTGCAACCGTGTAATCTTGAAGTTCTCTAAGCTCTGAGAGCGAATACTCTTTTGTAGTGTCGTGGAGCTGATACCAAAAGACTTGACCAAGACCCGTTGTGTTTGGTCCAAGTTCTGGCTTTCCCCAGCCATCAGGAATATCAACGCCGCCAAGTCTCTCCGAGACCAGTTGACGCAAAAAGTAGATATCCATCTCATCTTCAAAAAAGATGGAGACGTATGAGAGACCAAAGAGGGAGTTGCTCATAATCATTTTAACGCCTGCCATACCCGAGAGAGCCGATTCTATGGGGTAGGTAATGAGTTTTTCAATATCCTCCGCAGAGTTGCCCGGGCTCTCTGTATAGATAACTACCTGTTTTGGAGTTATGTCGGGAAATGCATCTATGGGTATCTCTTTATAAGCCTTGAAACCAAAAGCGCCAAGGGCAAAAAAGAGGAGGATGACCAGCGCTTTATGCTGAAGTGATAAGTCAATAATTCTATTTAACATCTCAGTGCCCATGCTCGTCAAGTGATGATTTGAGTATCATTGATTTTACGAGATATGAATCCTCGCTTGCATATTTATCTCCGACATTTAATCCATCTACTGCCACAAATAGATCATCTTGCATAATAATCTTTACGACTTTTGGTTCAAATAAAACCTCTTCTTCGTCATTATCGTGCCCTTCATGCTCATCTTTCTCTTTTTCATCATGCTCTTTTGGAACAAAAACAACCCACTCATTATTAAAAAATGCAAGAGCAGATTTTTTGACGCACACATACTCATTTTTTGCATCAAAATAGAGAGTCGTCGGGATGTATGCATTGATGAAAAGATTGTTTTTTATACTGTTTATGGGTGAGAGCAAAATAATTCTCTGCGTCTGCAGATCAAGTTCTGGCAATATTTGCGTTACGGATGAGCTTATTCTTTCCCCATTATAGACTGTAACTATTTTTTGCCCGATTTTCACCTCGTTCGCATAGCTAAGAGGCAGATATGATTGCAGATAGTAGCTCTCTCTTTTTGTGATGCTAACGATTGGAGTCTGCTCATTTACCGAAGAGTGCAATGGCTGGAGTATTTCTGATACTGTGCCGTCGGTGTGGGCTTTTAAGATATACTCGGAGGAAGCTTTTTTTATATTTTGGGTCTCAATGCCAAGGGATGCAAGCTGAGATTCAAGAGCGCTCAGTTTTGAGAACATTGCATCTTTTTCAATGCTTTGTCTATTTAAATCCACAGAGGAGAGCAGCCCTTTTTCATAGAGTTTTTTCGTTGTAGCGTAGTTGTTGCTAAGAGAGTTGTAACGCTCCATTAAGGAGAGATACTCGGCACTCATGCCGGAGAGCGTCATTGAATCAATGAGTGCAATCTTATCCCCTTTTTTGACCTTGGCAGCAGGTTTTACATAGTACTCTTCAATGTGTCCGCTAAGTGATGACATGATTGAGTGTTTTGTGTTTGAGAGCTGTACTATCTTTGAGTTTAGTGTAGCAGAGGGTGAAAATTTTTTCATCTGCGCATGTTCAGTCTGTATTTCTGCTGCAAAAAGAGAGCTGCTAAAGAGCAGCAAAAACGTAAGAGTTTTATTATTCATTGTAGTCTCCTAAGAGGTAGTTTTGTGTGATGATATTTCTTTCTTGAGCGGTTCGTATATTGATGAGCTGCTCCTGTGTTTTTATAAGTCTGTTTTTTATATCTTGAAGTTCCAAAAGGTTTACATTTGCAATCTTGTACCCCTCTTGAAACATTCCAAGAAGCTCCTCTTCATCTTTTAAAATCTTCTCGTTAGATTTTTTAAGATTAAGAAGGGCACTGTTCTCAAAAGAGAGCTGTTTGAGTTGAAGGTTTATAGATTTCTCTTCAAGGGCGCTTAGATGAGAGAGCTGTTTTGCTTCAAGTGTTGCAATTGAGCTCTCTTCATCTTTTTTGTTAAAAATCGCAAGAGGAATAGCCACTCCGACTCTATATATATTCTGCTCCGGCTCCTTCTCAAATTCTGCATTCAAGTTTACCCACTCAAGCGCATTTTCATAGAGTTTTGCACCGCTTGCAAGACTCTTCTGCTCATTTTCTAAAACAAGCAGTTGCGGGTTTTTTCCTCTGTTGTTTTTTAAGATAAAGTTGTGAGAGGTCTCGAGCGATATCTCTTCACCTATCGCGGCAATCTTTAAGAGTTTATAGTACTGGTTTTTTTGTTCGAGCACTAAACTCTCAAAATCAAAATTGAGCATATTTAGCTCAATCTGTGCGCGCAAAAACTCCCCTCTTGATATGCTTCCTGCCTCGTATCTCTCTTTTGAGATGTTATAGATATCTTTGGCAATCTCTAAAGATTTCAAGCTTAAATCTCTCAGACGGACAAGATGAACGTATTTTAGATACTCCAAAGAGAGAGTGCGGATAAACTCTGCACGGGTAACTCTCTGTTTTGACTTTTGCAGCTCTATATTTGCCCTGCCTAGCTCCTGTTGTTTATCGCTGATTCCGTGTAGGCGAATCGGCTGAGACAAAGCGGCACGATAGCCGTTTTCGCTTCGGGCGCCATCTGGCTTAAATGATGAAAACTCCAGCTCAAGAGTCGGGTTCTCATAACGATTGCGAATTTTTTCTTCTTCTATTGTCTGCTCTATTTTGATTGATGATGCTTGAAGCAGGGGGCTTGATTTTATAGCCGTCTCTAAAAACTCATCAAAGCTTTGTGCCCCTAAAATCGAGCACACTAAAATAGAGATAAATATGCTTTTTTGCATAGTAAATCCTTTGAGTTTGGTATAAAATAGTTTGTTTTTTGTTGTGAAGATTTAAGCTATAGGGGGTTTTAGGAAGCGAGGGTTGTAGTGAAATTGGTAGCTCTCTTGTTTAAACAGTGGGGTATCCAGAACAAGATTCGGTACTATTTTTGGTTCTGTCTCTAAAAGAATGTATGGCAGATGAAGTTCATAATGCAGATCGCAAATATCAAAACCGCCGGCATGCGTGTGCGATGAGGCGTACGTAAACTCGCCTATGTACTCTTTGGCGTTGTGTGTGTGCTCATCAACCGCTTCAAAAACAAAATCATGCACTGCCGTAATGCTAAGCATAAGCAAAAGTAGCAGATGTATGAGTTTTGTTTTTTTCATAATTTATGAGTGCTTGGCAATAGTGTTTGCGATGCGCAGCATAGTCTCATCTCTGCCTATAATCGCCATAACGCTATCAAGCCCCGGACCGCTCAGTTTGCCCAAAAGTGCCACTCGCAAAGGCTGACCGATTTTTCCAAAGCCTATCCCCATCTCATCAACGACCTCTTGCATAAGGTGGTGATAGTCGCTTGGAAGGTGAAGCTCTTTTGCGGCAGATACTTTTGCGCCAAAAAGATTTAAAATTTCCAGCGCATTGCCCTTTAGCGCTTTTTCTACGGCTGTTTGCTCATAGTAAGTCGGAGTGGTAATTATCTCATACACAAGGGACGCCATCTCTTTTAGAGTCTTTGCGCGCTCTTTTATGGCATCAAGCAGAATCTCTTTTTTATCGTGTGAAGTCAGAAGCAGACCATACTGTTCAAGAAGCTTTGCTAGCTCGCTGTTTGGAGTG
>NZ_JAVVFL010000127.1:0-6743 GCF_032250635.1 Sulfurimonas sp. | reverse complement strand
GTCGGATAAGTTGATGGATTTAGGGGCAGATAGTGAAATCTACTCTAAAAATGATTCTTTAAACAAAAGAGTCAGAACAGCGGAAAAAACAAGGGTGCCTATGTTAGTAATTATAGGCGATGAAGAGGTTGCATCTCGAACTGTTGCGATTCGCGACAGAAGAACGAGAGAACAATATAACTTAAGTGAAAGCGAATTTCTTTCTCTTATACAAACTAAAATAAATGAGGTAAATTTTTGAACAAAAAAGACCGTGTCATAATGAATGACGATATTCGTGTACCGGAAGTGCGTTGTAATGTAGATGGAGCAGAATCTTTAGGAATAATTTCAATTGATGAAGCTATGCAAAAAGCGAATGAGTTGGGTTTAGATTTGGTTTTAATAGCTCCAGATGCAAAGCCTCCCGTGGCTAAGATTATGGATTACGGTAAGTTTAGGTACCAAGAAGAGAAGAAACAAAAAGAACAGAGAAAAAATCAGGTTAAGATTGATGTTAAAGAGATTAAGCTCTCTGTTAAAATTGCAGAAAATGATATTGCATATAAAGTCAAACATGCAAGAGAATTTCTTGAAGAGGGCAAACATGTTAAGTTTCGCGTATTTTTAAGAGGTCGTGAAATGGCAAACCCTAGTGCTGCAAAAGATGTACTTCTAAGAATTTGGCCTATGGTTGAAGATATTGGCGTTATGGACAAAGAGCCTAAGTTTGAAGGTCGTTACTACAACATGTACGTTATCCCGCAAAAGTAGCTTCTAGCGGTTTCGGAGGTAAGATTTAAAATCTTACCTTACTACTTAGCTATCTTAGCTTTTAACTCTTCCATCTCTATCGCATCTTTTACATATTTCACAACAATAAGTTTTTCAGTATCGTTTATATACCACTCCGCTATATGTTCCTGCTCAAGGCTTTGAAGCTTTGAGACATCAACATCATCTTGTGGAAGGTAGAGATGAGAGTATCTGGTCGGATTTTGAAGCTTTAGCGTCCATAGAAGCCACAAGAGAGCTGCAACAGCCACTGAGACGCCGATAGTTTCTCTATCGCTAAACTCTAAAAGAAGCCCCGCAGTCGTACCGCCGACGAATGTTGCAAAATAGGCGATAGAGTTGGAGATACCAAGAGCGGTACCTTTTTGGTGCACTTTGGCAAACTTGGTAATCATTGATTGAACAAGAGGCTCCATCATGTTAAATGCAACAAAAAACATGACAACGCCCACTACAAAGAAGGTGCTAGAAGTAGTAAGTCCCATAGTCAAAAACGAGCCAATAAAGAGAACTATAGAGAGCAGAAATATCTCTTTTGGTTTGTTGTATTTTTCGCCAAATACGGCAGCAGGACCCATCGCTACAAGACCAAACAGCATTGCAGGAAGATACGCCATGTAGAGGTCAGACTTCTCCCATGCGAAAGTATCGCTTGTCAAAATAATAGGAATAAGAACAAAGGCGATAGTCATAAGAGCTTTTTGCATCGCGTTGATAATAATCATATTTAAGAGGTTCGGGTCTTTTAATATATCTGAAGTCTTTGACGTTGCATGGTATGTATGTTTGATTTTTGGAGGTGTTGGAACTTTTGTAAATAGAAGAATTATTCCCAAAGCAGCAAAAATTGCTGTAAGTATAAAAAGAAAATCAACTCCATAAGCAGCACCCAAAACAGGTCCAAGCCCCATAGCAAGAGCAAAACTAAGAGCAATTGATGCGCCCATAATTGCCATGGCTTTGCCGCGAATCTCCTCCGCAACCAAATCAGAGATCATAGCTGTAATAACCGAGCCAATCGCGCCTGCACCTTGAAGAAAACGCCCAATCATAAGAGTGTATATATTGTCGGAGTATGCACAGACAATTGAGCCGATTAAAAATACGAGAAGACCAAAAAGCAGAGTGGGTTTTCTGCCTATCTTATCGCTCATAGTTCCAAAGGGAACTTGAAAAATAGCCTGAGTCAATGCATAACCGCCGACGACGATACCTACGAGAAGAGGAGTTGATCCTTCAAGCTCAAGCGCATAAATCGAAATGACGGGTAAAACCAAGAAGAGACCTAAAAACCTTAGAGAGAGGATTGCTGAGAGGGGAAATACTTTTTTAAACATTATCTACCTTAAATATTATATAATGGCGTAATTATATTGAAAAGATTGTTTACGCAAACTTTTCAACTCAAGAAAAGATACTTTTAAAGAAAACCCTAAGGATATTATGTGAAGTTGGTATTAGCGACCTCTAACAAAGGCAAAGTTAGAGAGATAAAAGCGCTTTGTGAAGATTTCGAGGTAGTTCCTTACAGCGAATTCATCGATGAATTTGAGATTATAGAAGATGGAGATGACTTTAAAGAGAATGCTCTTATAAAAGCAAGAGCTGTTTTTAAAGCCCTGAATGATAAAGATGTAATAGTCTTAGCAGACGACAGCGGAATAAGCGTTGATGTTCTTGGAGGGGAGCCGGGAATCAACAGTGCAAGATACGCAGGAGCAGATGCAACGGATAAGGATAACCTCTATAAACTCATAGATGCCCTAAAAACAAAAGGGGTAGAGAGCTCACCCGCGCACTACACCGCCGCCATAGCCATAGTCACCAAAGATGGTGAGTACACCGTGCACGGCTGGATGTACGGAAATGCAATAAACAGAGCTGTAGGGGAGGGCGGTTTTGGATACGACCCTATGTTTATTCCGCTTGGATACGAGAAGAGTTTGGGTCAGTTAGATGATGAGACAAAAAAGAGCATTTCTCACCGGGCAAAAGCACTAAGTTTGGCAAAAATAATTCTACAAACGCTATAGAATTTTTCTGCTGAGCATATAAAGAGTGTCTTCAATTTTACTTAAAAAAGTCTCCAGTAAAGTATGCATCAAGTTCTCCTATAAATTATAACCCGCATAAGCATGTTCTATTCCATAGTTATTATAAATTTAGTTGAACATTAGCAGCAGGGCAACTCCAAAAATTATTCTATAAACTCCAAAAGAGACAAAGGTAAATTTCTCTAAAAATTTCAAGAAAAGCTTGATTGTCAGATATGCGACAACAAAAGAGGTGACAAAGCCGACAGCCAGAACAATGATATTTGTTTGCGTAAAATCTTCATAATGTTTTAGTAAGTCGTAAGCGGCAACGGCAGCCATGACAGGGAAAGCAAGCAGAAAACTAAACTCCGCACTTGCCTTTCTGCTTAGACCAACAAGAAGCGCACCGATGATGGTTGAACCCGCTCTGCTGGTTCCGGGGATTAGTGCAAAAATCTGAGCAAAACCTATTATCATGGACTGCTTGAGTGTTATTTTTTCTACGTCATAGATTGTTTGTTTATCTTCATGTACAAAAAATTTCTCAACAATTAAAAATATCACCCCGCCAACTATAAACATAACGGCGACTATATTTATGCTAAAGAGCTCTTTTATCTGGGAGGAGAAGATGAAGCCAATGATAGCTAATGGGAGAAAAGCTGCAAAAACCTTTATCCAGAGATCTATTTTTTTGAGAGTAAACTTCTCTTTGTAGTTAAAAAATACGGCCAGAATTGCCGAGAACTGGATGATGACCTCATACGCCTTGTTGACAGCATTTTGTTCAATCTCCAAAAATTTGCTTGCTACTATTAGGTGTCCTGTTGAGGAGATTGGCAAGAACTCGGTAAAGCCCTCAATTATGCCTAGAATTATCGAGTCGAGTATAGTCATAAAAGCCCTTGGCAGATTGTATTTTAAATATTTAAGTGAAATTCTAGCATAAAATAAAGTGCGTTACTAAAGAGTCAATTTAAGTTATTTGGATATAATGCGAGGTTTTAAATTATAATCTATTAGGAACTTCTATTATGCTACTTTTCACGCCTGGACCTACTCCGGTACCTCAAAATGTTCGTAATGCCATGAGTGATGAGACGATGCACCATCGTACTCCGGAGTTTGAAGCTATTTTTGAAAAAACAAGAAAATATCTTTTTGAGCTCTTTAAAAGTGATGAGGTCATTATGCTTGCCTCAAGCGGAACAGGCGCTATGGAAGCCGCTGTTATAAACCTCTCTCACAATACGCTCTTAAATGTAAACTCAGGAAAGTTCGGAGAGAGATTTGGCAAAATTGCCACGGCTCATGGACTTGGAAATGTCGAGATTAAAAATGAGTGGGATACTCCAGTAAGTGTTGAAGCTGTTGTAGAAGCTGTTAAAAACAACCCAAACATTGATGCTATTGCAGTTCAAATCAGCGAATCGGCAGGAGGCTTACGTCACCCTGTAGAGGCGATTGCAAAGGCTGTTAAAGAGATTAATCCAAATATTATGATTATAGCTGACGGCATTACTGCCGTGGGTGTTGAAGCGATTGACGTGACAAATATCGACTGTCTAATCGCAGGAAGCCAAAAAGCGCTTATGCTTCCTCCCGGACTTGCAATTTTGGGTCTTAGCAATGCCGCGATAGAGAAGATAGGCAAAGGGAAAGGTTACTACTTCAACCTTGCAACAGAGATAAAATCTCAAAGAAAAAACACTACTGCATGGACGGCGGCTACAACTCTTACTATCGGTCTTTTGGAGATACTAGAGACGATTGAGAAAAACGGCGGTTTAGAGAAGCTCTACGAAGAGACTGCGACAAGAGCCGACGCCGTTAAATCTGCGCTTGAAGCCTTGGGTCTGCATATCTATCCAAAAATGCCGGCACTCTCCATGACAACGGTAGACGATGAGAACGCATCGCAAATCAGAAAAATGCTTAAAAATGATTTTGGCGTAAATGTTGCGGGCGGACAAGACCATTTGGATGGTAAGATTTTTCGTATAAACCAGATGGGATTGATTGCTCCCTATGAGATTGCATGGGTTGTAAACTCCATTGAGCTCTCTCTTGCAAAACTCGGTCGCAGACCTTATGATGGAACTGCAAACAGAGTATTTAATGAAAAATATTTCAAAGTAGGTGTGTAGATGATTTTAGAGCATGAGATTCCTAGCGGTTCAAAACTCTACTTTGGCAATAGCGCTAAGATAAAAAGAGAGATAGAAAAAGTTGCTAGCGATATCTTGTACTCTAAAGGGTTTGAGGAGATAGTTACTCCGATATTTTCATATCATCAGCATAAAAGTATTGCCGATGAGAGAGAGCTTATCAAAGTCAACGATGAGAAGAACAACTCTATCTCCCTTAGAGCCGACTCAACCATAGATGTCGTGCGAATCATAGAGAAGAGACTCGGGCGCAATACAGAACATAAAAAATGGTTCTATATTCAGAGTGTTTTTCGCTACCCTACGGATGAGCAGTACCAGATAGGTGTTGAGTTTATGGGTGAGAGCAAACTCTCATCGGTTTTAAACATAGCGGTAGAGATTTTTGATGCACTCGAAGTTAAGCCACTTGTTCAGATTTCAAACATGATGATACCGAAGCTTTTGGTTTCAATGTTTGATGAGCTGACACTCGAAGATTTTCGTCATGTAAATATAGAGAAGTTTTTAAATTTAAGAGTTGATTGGCTGGAGAAACTTGTCTACCTTCAACATGAACATCAAGTAGATGAACTGCTTGAGATAGTTCCCCCTGAGATAAAAGCGGAACTTCAAAAAATGAAAAATCTATGCGGTGCACTCTCTTGCCAAAACAGCGTATTGGCACCGATGTATTATGCAAAAATGCTCTACTATGATGAGCTCTTCTTTAGAGTGATAGATAAAAACGAAGTATATGCAAGAGGCGGAAGATATAAAAATTCAGAGCTAAGTTCTGTGGGTTTTGCAATCTATACAGATGTGTTAATAGAAACAAAAGCGAAGCAAAAGAGGTAAAATGAAAGCAGATTTAATAGTTGGTATACAGTGGGGCGACGAGGGCAAAGGCAAGATAGTCGATAGGCTTGCATGTGAGTATGATATGGTTTGCAGAAGCCAAGGCGGGCATAATGCAGGACATACGATCTGGGTTGATGGCACAAAATATGCGCTTCATCTTATTCCCTCAGGTGTACTAAACCCAAAGGCAATTAATGTTGTCGGAAACGGAGTCGTTCTCTCTCCTGAGTCTATCATTAAAGAGATGGAGCAGTTTGAGGGTCTAGAAGGACGTCTTTTTATCTCCGATAAAGCTCATCTAAATCTTCGCTACCATGCTATGATAGACCAAGCTAGAGAGAAGCTAAAAGGCGAAAAAGCTATCGGTACGACAGGCAAGGGAATCGGTCCTGCTTACTCCGACAAGATTAACCGTATAGGTGTGAGAGTAGGCGAACTTCTAAACCCTGCAAAACTTTGCATCTCGATTATGGCCTATTTTGAGCAAAATAGAGAGATGTTTGATATTTTAAAAATCCAAACACCAAACGAAGCTGAGCTTTTAAGTGAACTCGAGGGGTACAAAAAAAGACTTGCTCCTTTTATCACAGATACGACGCAGATGATTTGGAGAGCGCTTGATGAAGAGAACAAAAGAGTTCTGCTTGAGGGTGCTCAAGGTACGATGCTAGACATCGATCATGGAACCTACCCGTATGTTACTTCAAGTTCAACCGTGAGTGCCGGTGCATGTACCGGTCTTGGCATCAATGCTAAAGATATAGGTAAAGTAACAGGCATCGTAAAAGCGTACTGCACGCGCGTCGGAAACGGTCCTTTTCCAAGTGAAGATTTGGGCGAAGAGGGCAAAAGACTTGGTAAGCAGGGACATGAGTTTGGAACAACAACAGGTCGCGCTAGAAGATGCGGCTGGTTTGATGCGGTT
>NZ_JAVVFL010000126.1:0-6751 GCF_032250635.1 Sulfurimonas sp. | reverse complement strand
GCTAACCAATGGCATACTCCATGGCAAGGGGGTTGTAGGGACATTTGTCCCTGCCGCATAAACGAACGCGTTCGTTTATGCGCGTAACATCAGTTAGAAACCTAAAATAATTCTTATATTTCGCTATAATTCCAAATAAACTACAAATTTAATCTTCTTCAATTAGGTAAAAATATGAAAAAAATCGCCATTATCGGTCGTCCAAATGTTGGCAAAAGTTCTCTTTTTAACAGATTAGTCAAAAAAAGAGATGCTATTACATCGGATATAGCCGGAACAACAAGGGATGTCAAAAGACGCCCTGTCATGATTATGAATAAAGAGGCTCTTCTTTTGGATACCGGCGGGCTTGACCAAGGGTGCGAACTTTTTGACAAAATCAAAGAGAAATCACTCGAAGCTGCAAAAAAAGCCGACATTATTCTCTACATGGTAGACGGCAAAAGTATTCCTGAAGAGAAAGATAAAAAGCTATTTTACGAGCTTCAGACACTGGGCAAAGATGTGGCTCTGGTTGTCAACAAAATTGACAATGACAAACTTAAAGATAATCTTTGGGACTTTTATGAGTTTGGAACAGATGCAATTTTTGGCATATCGGTTGCGCACAACAGAAGCGTAGTCTCCCTACTTGAGTGGGTGTATGACAAGATTCCAGACTCTGACATCGTAAAAGAAGATGGCGAAGAAGAGGATGACGTAAATCTAGTCGATGAAGATGAGAGTGAATTTGAGTTTGATGAGCATAACGAAGAGGAAGAGGATGACGGCTTTTTCTATACTGATGAAGAGGAAGAGGATGACTTTGAAGATGACTCCATCTTTGCACAAAATGATAGAATCAAAGAGTTTGACGAAAACGATATCAATCATATAAAAATCTCTATTATCGGGCGCACAAACGTCGGAAAAAGCTCTCTTTTAAATGCTCTGCTTGGCGAAGAGCGCTCAGTTGTGAGCTCTGTAGCGGGAACAACTATCGACCCTATTGATGAGAGCATCGAGTACAAAGGCAAACAGCTTACTTTTGTCGATACTGCGGGATTAAGAAGACGCGGAAAGATTGTCGGCATCGAGAAGTTTGCTCTTATGCGTACAAAAGAGATGCTTGAGAACTCAAATATGGCTCTTGTTGTTCTTGACGCAAGCGAGCCGTTTTTAGACCTAGATGAAAAAATCGCAGGTCTGGTTGACAGCAACCGTCTTGCATGTATCATTGTTTTAAACAAGTGGGATATCGCTTCAAGAGATGATTATGACAAAATTATTCAAGAGGTAAGAGACCGATTTAAGTTTCTCGCCTATGCACCCATCATAACCCTCTCTGCAAAGTCACACAAAAGAGTCGATAAACTCCATGATATGATTTTAGAGATAAATGAAAACTACTCTCAGCGCATAAAAACATCTGATCTAAATGTTGTTTTAGAAAAGGCGATGAGAAGACATCAGCTTCCATCTATGCATGGACAGATTATAAAAATATACTATGCAACGCAGTATGAGACTAGACCGCCTAAAATCGCCATTGTTATGAACAAACCGCGCGGGCTTCACTTTACATATAGAAGATATTTGACAAATAAGCTAAGAGAGGCTTTTAGCTTCAGCGGAACGCCTGTTCTTTTCAAGGCTAAAAAACGCGGGGATAAGTAAAAGGAGAAAAGCTCCTTTTACACTTAAGCTTTTAAAATGGTTTGATGATAACCATCGCAACAATAATCAGAAGCAAAATCGTCGGAACTTCATTGTAAGCTCTGAAAAATTTACCGCTCTTTGTACACTCATCATTTAAAAACTTCACTCTAAAATATCCAAGCGAAAAGAAAAAAGCGATTAAGATAAGCACAAAAAAGATCTTGGCATGCAGCCAGCCGTTGCCGCTAAAACCAAGTTCATAGGAAAGGTAAGAGCCACTCAAAACAGTAGCCCACATTGCCGGAACCCCAATATATTTGTAGATTTTCATCTCCATAACTTTTACTACTTTTACAAACCCTTCATTGTCGGCATTTTCGGCATGGTAGACAAAAAGACGCGGCAGGTAAAAAAGTACGGCATACCACGAGATAAAAGAGAGTATATGAAACCAGACTATCCAGTTGTACATGACTACTCTTCTACTACTTCCATCTCTTTAATAGAAGCTGCCTTGTGTGAAATCACCTTGTCATGAAGACGGCGAAGTGCCTTTGTAGCTCTCTCGATTGCCAGATCAATAGCCGCGTCCAAATCTTCATCACTCTGATTTATAACTACTGGCTGCGCATGCGCTATATGGATGTCAAACTCTACGCTCACACCCTTTTTTTCGCTTCCTATATTTACGTTTACGGTCGTAATATCCAGTGAATATTTCTTAAAAGCTTCGATAGCCGCTTCTATATGAGCTCTTGTGTTTGCGTGTAGAGATACATCTTTTGCATGAATTTGTACATTCATAATAAATCCTTTTGTTTGGCAGAGTGCCTATTTTAGCCAAATGGTAGCGAAATAAAGCTAAAAAATGTATAATGTCACAAATAAAATTTAGAAATTTTTGGAGTAGCTACATGAGAGTTTTGACGGGAATCCAGCCATCGGGAGATCTTCATATCGGGAATTATTTCGGTTCAATAAAGCAGATGGTAGAGGCTCAAAATGAGAGTCAGACTTTTGCTTTTATAGCGAACTACCATGCCATGACAAGTGTGAGCGATGGCAAACGTCTCGGCGAGCTTACAATGCAGTGTGCAACTGACTTTTTAGCTCTTGGCATTGAGCCTAAAAAGTCGGTCTTCTGGGTTCAGTCAGACGTAAAAGAGGTGCTTGAACTCTACTGGGTTTTATCCTCTTTTACACCCATGGGTTTACTTGAGAGAGCACACAGCTACAAAGATAAAACAGCAAAGGGAATCGCGGCAAACCACTCTCTTTTTTCATACCCTGTTTTAATGGCAGCGGATATACTGCTCTATGGCTCAGAGGTTGTTCCTGTTGGAAAAGACCAGATTCAACATGTTGAGATTGCCAGAGATATCGCTATCAAATTCAACAACCAATATGGAGATATTTTAACTATTCCAGAGTTTAGAGTTCAAGAAGAGGTACAAACCGTTCCGGGAATTGATGGGCAGAAGATGTCAAAAAGCTATAAAAACGTGGTAAATATCTTCGGAGATGAGAAGAGCCAGCTAAAAACCATCAAAAAAATCGTTACTGAAAATGTTGCTGTAGAAGAGTCAAAAGAGTATGAAACATGCAACGTCTACAATATGGCAAAACTCTTTTTAGAGGGAGAAAATCTAAAAGTGTTGCAAGAGCGCTACAGAAGAGGCGGCGAAGGGCACGGGCATTTTAAAGTATATTTAGCAGAGGTTATGTGGGAGTACTTTAGAGAGTATAGAGAGAAAAGAGAGTACTTTGAAGCGCATCAGGACGAAGTAAGAGATATTTTAGATATGGGTGCAATCAAGGCAAGAGAGGCAGCACTTCCCAGCATCGAGAAGATAAGAAGCGCTACTGGAATAAGATACTAAATCACTATCTTAGAGATATTGATTTAGATGTTATAAAGAACTTTTGTGACCAGATAGGCTCTGTCAAGTCTAGTAAAGAGTGAACTTCGTCATTTACCAGACGGTAATAGAGCGTAACTTCAACTCTGTCTGCTCCTCTTTGAGCCGGAGTCTTCAGCACTCTTTTTCCATTAGCAGGCACACTTAAATCATCTGAAGAGCTCACGGCAAGGTGCGGAATTGTCGCTTTTCCTCTTTTGTCTTTATAGTAAGTCGTCAAAGAGAGCGCTTTTGTCTCTAAAACCTCATCGCTCTTCTTAAAAACAAGTTCTGCTATTATCTCTCTTGAACCAAATCCGCTAGGTATGTTATGTGGATTTGAATTTAAAATAGATACAAATAGCTCCTTTTTCTTCTGCTCTAGCCTTAAATCGAGTGCACCTTCCCACATAGTATCTGTATGTGCGCCTGAAAATGTATGTGCTCTTACTTCTCTCTCTTTTGGCTTTCCGTTATCTATTCTTAAATTTGAAGCGATACCCTGTTTTTTTGACCCCATATGGCAATCAACACAAAGCTTACCACCATTGATATACTCTTTTTCCATGTTTATAAAAACAAAATCTGAAACAGACCTATCGTTTGCATGACATACTAAACAGAGCTTATTGGGGTCTTTATCCATATACTCCCTATGTTCAACTTTATGATACGGGGATCTTGCATCGTCAAAAGGTCCGACCATAGTACCTGATTTTGTCCACTCTACGCGGTTTATTCCTCTGGCTGTCTCATCTTTGTCGGAGTATATCACACCTATGTTATGACAAACTATACAGTTGATACCTTCGCTTATAACATCGTTCTCTAACGCTTTTTTGACCTCTGAATTTTTACCGAGTCCCATAGAGACTATAATCTCATGATCAATACCGGTACTTGTTACAGATATTCTCGGATTATGGCATGTCGCACACTCAACCTGCACACCGCTTAAACTCTTTCTTGTTTTCCTGCTTACGTAATCTGTAGTCGCTCTAAAGTACTCATTGTTTTCATAATGACTTTTTGCATGCCAAGATTGCTCCCACTCTTTAACTATATGAAGATGGCATGATTTGCATTTTGTAGAATCACTAAATCTATCGTCTACCTCAACCGGCTCTGCTGCGAATAGAGTTGATATCAATATAGCAGCATTGATTAATAATTTTTTCACTAATTTATCCTCTTTTTCTATCTAGCCAGACCATAAGCCCTTTTTGAGCGTGGAGTCTATTCTCCGCCTCATCAAAGATTATCTCGGAGTGTTTCTCAAAAACGCTCTCGCTTACCTCATAGCCTCTATAGGCCGGAAGGCAGTGTAGAAACTTCGCATTCTCTGCAGTGAGAGACATCATGGCATCATCGACCATAAATCCTTTAAACACTTTAAGACGCTCCCCTTTCTCCTCCTCTTGCCCCATTGAGACCCACGTATCTGTTATCACAACAGTTGCACCGCTTAGCGCCTCTTTTGGGTCGTTCATAAGCTTGATAACTGCACCGCTCTCTTTTGCAATGACAAGAGCTTCCTTAAGTATGTTCCCATCAGGTTCATACCCTTTTGGAGTAGCAACTCTTAGTTCAAAACCAAGTTTTGCGGCAAGCATCACCCAAGAGTGCGTCATGTTGTTTCCATCGCCTACATATGCGGCTACAATATTTTTCTCCATGCCATGCTCTACAAGTGTCATATAATCGGCTAAGAGCTGCACCGGATGATAGGAATCTGTAAGTCCGTTTATAACAGGAACTTTTGAGTAGTGTGCAAACTCCTCTATCATGGAGTGCTCGAAAGTTCTTATCATTACCATATCGCACATGCTTGAAATGACGCGTGCCGTATCTTTTATGGGCTCGCCTCTGCCTAGATGGATATCGCGGTTTGAGAGAAAAAGCGCATGACCGCCGAGCTGAAACATTCCAGCCTCAAAGCTGACGCGCGTTCTTGTAGAACTTTTCTCAAATATCATAGCAAGCGTTTGATTTTTAAGCTCTTGATTGTAAATTTTTGCTTTTAAATTTTTCTTGATGGAGAGTCCTGTCTCGATAATCTCAAGAATCTCCTCTTTTGTAAAATCTTTTAGTGTTAAAAAATGTCTCAAAATATGCCTTAAATTTTTTAAGATTTTCTGCCTCATTAGAGGCAAGCTTTAGTGTCATAGCGACTAGCGTAGCAAAACGGGCTTTGCTCATTTTGCGTTCAATAAGTTGTAAGCCGTAAGTTTATAGTAATTATCTTTAAGATTGCTTTTGCAGCATCTTTGCAACCTCTTTTGCGTGGTAGGAGATGATGATATCCGCGCCCGCTCTCTTGAAAGCAATCATAGTCTCCATAACAACTCTCTCATAGTCAATAAGCCCGTTCTTACCCGCCATCTTAAGCATTGCATACTCTCCGCTTACATTGTAAACCGCCATCGGAAGAGAGGTGTTGTCTTTTATCTCTCTTACTATGTCAAGATACGCAAGAGCCGGTTTTACCATAAGTATATCAGCACCCTGAAGCTCATCAGATATACTCTCCGCTACAGCCTCTCTTCTGTTTGCCGGATCCATCTGGTAAGATGCACGGTCGCCGAAACTCGGAGTTGATTCAGCCACGTCACGGAAAGGTCCGTAGTACCCTGAAGCAAATTTTGTCGAATAGCTCATAATAGGAAGGTTCTCATACCCCGCGCCATCAAGCGCATCTCTAAGTGTGGCTATGATCCCGTCCATCATCCCCGAAGGTGCTATCATGTCGGCACCAGCTTTTGCGTGAACAATAGCCTGTTGTGCGGAAATTTTAAGTGTTGCATCATTGTTTACAGTTTCTAGTTTTTCATCAATAATCCCGCAGTGCCCATGATCCGTATATTCACAAAAACACAAATCGGTTACGACAAACATATCGGGGTGCGCCTCTTTTACGGCGCGGATTGCTTTAGCGATGATTCCGTGTTCGCACAAAGAGTCTGAACCGATAGAGTCTTTTACATCAGGAATACCGAAGAGAATGATGGAGTAGAGTCCCAATTTTTTTATCTCGCCGCACTCTTTTAAAACCTCATCTATACTCATCTGAAATACACCCGGCATAGACGCAACCTCTGTTTTAATACCCTCGCCCGAACGGACAAAAAGCGGGTAGATAAAATCATTCACGGTGACGGTTGTCTCACGCACAAGCGAGCGAAGATGGGAGTTTAGGCGGGTTCTACGAAATCTTT
>NZ_JAVVFL010000125.1:0-6861 GCF_032250635.1 Sulfurimonas sp. | reverse complement strand
TCCAAAAATTAAATATTGGGTAGATGACGCCATAGAGATGTCAAGTTTATCTATTGAGAGCTTTGGTGGCTGGTTTGAGTATAAAAACCTTGACAAGGCACATTTGAACCTTTATGCAAAGGCCACTGCAAATGATCTGAAATACACCTATGACCAAAAACTTGCCCCGGTCAATTCTGCTAAAACTGATCTGGAGTTTAAAGAGGGAGTACTTTACATTAGACCAAAACAGGCATATTCATACGATTTTTATCTGGATAGAAGCTGGTTAAAAATTGATTTTGCCAAAAAGGAAGAGCTTTTAACGCTACATCTTTTCTTTAAAGCTCAAGCGAACAAAGATATCGTCTCTTTGCTTGAGAGGTATGAGATAAAACTCCCCTTTATCCAGAACAAAGGTCAGGTTGAGACTGATTTAACACTGGGTGTAAACTTAAGAACATTAGATGTTGAGGCAGATGGAAGTTTCTATGTAAAAAATGCTCAAATCAACTATCTTGGGTTGGACATTGATGTAGCAAATGCCGACATATTTCTAAAAAACAGCTATGTCAAAGTTGAGAACATCTCTGCAAAGTACAAAGATATCGCCTCTGCAGATGCATATATGGAGCTTGATGCAAAAGAGTCAAAAGGCAAGCTTACACTAAAATTTGACAAGATTGCGCATAAAGAGAGCTCTTTGGCGCTTGAAAACAAGAAAAAACTAGTTGCCGTCTACAATATATTGCCAAAAGAGGACTATATCTCAATCGGGAAGTCTACATGGAACTACAAAGAGAAGAGAATAGACGTCAGTGCCATAAAAGTGCCGTTTAAGATGAATGAGTTAAAAGCTCATCTGCCTGTAACTTCCATAGTGGTTCCGGAATTTGGATCCGCTTTGCTATCTGGAGATATCTCTTTTAACTCAAACAGAGCCGATTTAGATATTGATATAATAAAAATAAATAAAGAAGACATAGAACTAAGCAAGCCTACTCCTTCACTGAAGCTGCTTTATGAGAAAGGTGCAATAACTCTATCATCAAAAAAAGCAATCTCAGTGAAGATAGATCAAAAAATGGCAACGTTTCAAAATGTAGCATTTAATATCTCACAGGATTCAATAAGAGCAGATAATATAGTTCTAAACTATAACGACACGGTTAAATCAAAAATAAGCCTTGATTACAATCCAAAAAGCTCTAACGCAGAAGTAATTTTAAAAGATTTTGCAATGTACGACAACGAGTTTAATGAGCTGTTTAAGGCAGATGAAAATATAGAGCTTCTCCTGCACCATAAGGAGCAGAACACGGTAGTAGGTTCAAAAAAATATGCTTTTGAGTATTTTAGTAATGATGAGGGGTGGAGAGTAGATGCAAAATCTCTTGAAAAAATCTCACAACACTCAAAAATTTTAAAAAAGTATGATTTGACAAACGGAAGTTTTAAGATAGAAAAAAAAGAGAAACAAAGAACTGTAGAATTTTTGCTCCAAAGTGATTATAAATATAAATTCTTAACAACACTTGATAAGCCAATCGAGAGCTATACAGCAGAGGGCAGTTATGATTTAGATACGAAAAAAATAGACTTTACAATCAACAACGTGGTTAATGTGCAAATCATGGATGAGATTAAAATTAACGCCAAAAACAGTGGAATAAATATAAAAGAGATTATTAGATACTTTACCCAAATCAAGGGTACACAAGAGTTGAACAGCAAAAAAAAGCTCTACATTGAAACACAAAACTCATTTTTATATCTGGCAGAAAATAGACGTATAGTCTCAGATAGAATCGACTTAAAGTATATTGATGGAACCATATCTGCTGAGCTTCTACACAACAGAGGTCGTGCAGTTTTTACCCTAAGAGATGATAAAATTTATCTCTACGGAGATGAGTTTGGGGATGAGTTTATGGATAAACTTTTTGCTCTCTCTAAATTCAGGGGTGGCTCTTTGGAGTTTTTTATAAACGGTTCTCTAAAAGAGTTTGACGGAATGATAAATATCAAGGATTCAACCATACTTGACTACAAGATACTGAACAACATACTCGCTTTTGTGAACACCGTCCCATCACTCGTTACCTTCTCTCTTCCAGGATATAGCAAAAAAGGAATTGCCGCTGAGAGAGCCTATATCAATTTCAAATTTAAAGACGACGTTTATAAGATGAGCGATATATATCTTAAATCAAAAGAGATTGAAATAGTGGGAGTGGGAGAAGCAAGTATAGAGAAGAACAGCATCGATATGGATCTAAATCTAAAAACGGATCTTGGAAGTTCTGTATCGAAAATACCTCTTGTCGGCTATATCCTTCTTGGAAAAGAGAACATCTCGATAACGCTAAAAGTTACCGGTAAACTAGATGACCCAGACGTAACAACTCAAATAGCCAAAGACATTGCCGTAGCCCCTTTTAATATAATAAAAAGAACCTTTATGTTTCCCTTTGAAATATTTAAGTGATGTTACACACTATTCATTTCTAAGAACGGTTAAGATATCTACTTCACTCGCTTTTTTTGCAGGATAAAAAGAGGAGAGCACAACAATAACAAATGCTCCGATGACAATAAAGAGAAAATCTTTAAGACTTAAATCAAGTGGCAGGGTAGATGTAGGATAAACATCTTTTGGCAAGTTTACTATGTCAAACGTACTAAGCACCCACAATCCGCTCAAGCCCAAGACTATACCTGCTAAAATACCACTCATTCCGATAACAATACCTAAGTACAAGAACACTTTTTTAACCTCGGCAGAGGTCGCACCGAGTGAAAGAAGCAGTGCTATCTCGCTTCTTCTATTCATGACCGTCATCAAAAGCGAAGATATAATATTAATCGCAGCAATAAGGATAATAAGCATTAAAACAATAAAGAGTGATGCCTTTTCAAGTTCTAGTGCCGCAAAGAAGTTTACATTGTCTTCCCACCACCCCTTTATAGATACGCTTCTTGGAAGATATTCTTTTATTTTAAGTATATCCTCATGTGGGTTAGCGGAGAAGATATGGATTCCGCTATATTGATTACTTGGTATATTCATAATCGCCTGAAGTGAAGCAAGTGTTGTGTAGCTGTACGCTTTATCGTAAGCAGAAAGTCCCGAATCAAATACGCCGCTGACGTTAAATCTTTTTATCTTAGGGGTAACAGACATTCCGCCCGGCTCTACATGCGTAAATATGTACATGAGCTTATCGTCGGTATTGAGATTAAGTTCCTCTCTAAGAGACTTGCCTATTAAAACATCAAACTTATCAAAGCTGTTTTCTTTAATTGCTTCTCTTAATACACTGTTTACATTGGCTTCGCTCTTAAAATCAACCCCGAATATATAGCCACCCTCAAGTTTTGAACCGCTTCTTGCCATAACTGAGGATTGTACATAAGGACTGAATTTAAGATCAGGAAACTTTGATTCCAACTCTAAGAGCAGATTTTCATTAACGGAGCCGTAAAATTTTGGAATAATGGTTAACGGGTAGTTCATAATGGTAAGTTTTTTTCTAAACTCGTTGTCAAAACCGTTCATAAGCGCCATCGCGATTATAAGAACCATGACACCCAGAGTAATGCCCAAAAATGCCAGTAACGCAGATAAGAAGATAAATGGCTGCTCGCTGTCAAAGCGCAAAAAGCGCTTTACTAAATATGAAACTATTGATGTTTTCAAGAAGCAAATACACCTTTTTTAGGACCGCTTTTACCGCAACACTGCTTATACTTCTTGCCGCTTCCGCATGGACAAGTATCGTTTCTAGAGACCTTTTTTTCGCTGTTTTGCTCTTCTTCGTTGTAAAGATTAAACTGTCTTGCCGCCTCAGTTATTTTTCTCTCCATCTCCATCTGCTGAGCAACTTTCTTTGCTTCCTCTTCTGGATCTTCAACTCTAAAGCGTATAATGTGAAGCGTTTTGGTAGTGTTGAATTTAATGTCAGATATCAGCTCTGTAAATAGGTTAAAACTCTCTTTTTTATACTCAACAAGCGGATCTTTTTGGTTATACGCTCTTAGTCTGATACCCGTCTTCATATTATCCATAGCATAAAGATGCTCTCTCCAAGCACTGTCCAACTCTTTTAGATACAGCTCTCTCTCTATCTCGTTGCAGATACTCTCATCAAGCACGCTCATCTTCTCATCATATACTTTTTTGACGTTTTCTATAATCTTCTGCAGCAGCTCTTCATACTCAAAAGAAGCGAAATCTTTTGCGTCAAGCTCTATATTTAACTCTTCGTGGATAAGCTTAAAGACTTTTTCCAAATTGAAATCATCTTTGTCTCCTCCGTCAAATATATCGCAACTACCTAATATATGCGCTATATACTCTGCTCTAATCTCATTGATTTTTGTAGAGATGTCAAATTCGGGATCAAGCAGTTGATTTCTAAATCTATATACGATTTTTCTCTGCTCGTTTGCAACATCATCATACTCAACGACATGCTTTCTACCCTCATAGTGCATGTTTTCAACTTTTTTCTGCGCTTTTTCAACCGCGCGAGTAACCATCTTAGACTCTATATATTCGCCATCTTCAACGCCGAGTCTCTCCATGATGCTCTTAATCTTATCGCTTCCGAAAATTCTAAGGAGATTATCTTCAAGAGATAAGTAAAATTGTGTAGTTCCAGTATCACCCTGACGCCCGCTTCTACCGCGAAGCTGATTGTCTATACGGCGGTTCTCATGTCTCTCTGTTCCTACAATATATAGGCCGCCAAGAGCTCTTACTTCATCGTTTACTTTAATGTCAACGCCGCGCCCCGCCATATTTGTAGCAATTGTAACTGCACCTTTTGCACCCGCGTTTTTAATAATCTCACCCTCTTGCGCGTGATTTTTTGCATTGAGTACCGTATGTGCTATCTTCTCTTTTTTGAGTGTTTCATGAAGCACTTCTGATTTGTCGATTGAAGCAGTACCGATAAGAACAGGCTGACCTGTTTTTGAGAGCTCTTTTATTGTCTTAACAACGGCTTCAAACTTCTCTTTTTCTGTTTTATAAATAAGGTCGTTAAGATCTTTTCTTATAACCGGAATATTTGTAGGTATGGAGATAACATCAAGAGAGTATATCTGATCAAACTCAGAAGCTTCAGTTTGTGCGGTTCCCGTCATACCCGCTAGTTTGTCATACATTCTAAAGTAGTTTTGAAATGTAATATCTGCAAGTGTTTGCGTCTCTTCTTTAATCTCAACGCCCTCTTTTGCCTCTAGCGCCTGATGCAGACCCTCAGAGTAACGGCGTCCTTCGCTAAGACGACCCGTAAACTCATCTACTATTACAACTTCGCCGTTATTTACGACATAGTCCACATCTCTCTCAAAAAGGTAGTTTGCTTTAAGCGCCTGATCTAATATATGCGAAAGTGAAGCATTCTCAGGGCTATAAAGATTCTCAACTTTAAATAACTCCTCAGCCCTTGTTATACCCTCTTCACTTAGTAGAACTACTTTGTCTTTTTCATCAACGCTAAAGTGTTCATCTTTAACTAACTGCAGAGCAATCTTATTTGCATCTGCAAAATCTTGAAGCGTTCTGTTTGTAGGTCCGGAGATAATAAGCGGAGTTCTTGCTTCATCAATCAAAATACTGTCAACTTCATCTACGATAACAAAGTTGTGACCTCTTTGAACCATATGCTCTTTAGAGTAGCTCATGTTATCTCTTAGGTAATCAAAGCCGAACTCGTTATTTGTTCCGTATGTTATATCTGCATTGTAAACTTCTCTTTTTATAGAGGGGTTATGCATATTTTCTTCAATTACGCCTACGCTGAAACCCAAGAATTCATACAGAGGTCGCATCTCATTTCCATCTCTAGAAGCCAGATAATCGTTTACAGTTACAAGATGCACGCCTTTGCCCGTAATGGCGTTTAGAACAATAGGAAGAGTTGCTACAAGAGTTTTTCCCTCTCCTGTTTTCATCTCGGCAATTCTGCCCTCATGAAGAACAACTCCACCGATGAGCTGAACATCAAAGTGTCTCATCTTCAGTGTTCTTACACTCGCCTCTCTTGTTATTGCAAAAGAGTCCGCCAAAACATCATCTAAGCTTCTGCTTCCACTTAAAACACTCTCTTTTAGCTCAGAAAAAGCACCTTTTAACGCATCATCACTCAGAGCCTGATATTTACTCTCCAGCACATTTATGTTATTTACAATTCTTACATATTTTTTTAGTTCACGATCATTTGTCGTGCCAAATATCTTACCGAATAATGCTTGTAGCATCCGCAACCTTATTATAGACAAACACCCTCTTTCGGGCATATGTCACTGAAATTCTTTTTATTTTATCATACTTATAATTACATTTTGCATAAATAGTAAAATGATTTTTTCAAATGTGCAGAGAGATTTAATATTAAACAATATGTAAACAATCGCTTAGATATAATTTTTCAAAAACAAGGGTCAAAATGAAAAAACTCCTTCTTGCTACTTTTATAAGCGTGCAACTTTTTGCATCACTTCAAGAGCTTACCTCCTTTGAAGCAGATTTCGCACAAAGCATTACCGATGAAAAAGATAAGGTATTGACATACAATGGACGAATTGTAGCTCTAAAGCCGCAAAATGCGAGATGGAGCTATATAGAGCCCGTTAAAAAAGATGTATTTATAAATGACTTTCAAGTGACGATAGTCGAGCCTGAAATTGAGCAGGTAATTATTAAAAGAATTGAGTCAAACTTTGACTTCTTCAAAATAGTATCGGGTGCAAAAAAAATTGATCAAAATACATATGTGGCATTTTATAGAGAGACGAAATTTACCATAGTTAAAAATGGCGCTTTTATTGAGTCTATATCATATCTGGATGAGTTTGAAAACAGAGTAAAGA
>NZ_JAVVFL010000124.1:0-6949 GCF_032250635.1 Sulfurimonas sp. | reverse complement strand
AAGCCGGACAGTTTGAACAGGCAAACGGCGGAACACTCTTTTTAGATGAGATTGGTGAGATGCCCTACGGCGTTCAAGCTAAAATCCTTCGTTCGCTTCAAGAAAAAGAGGTGCGAAGATTAGGTTCGTCAAAAGGCATAAAAATAGACATTAGAGTTATCTCCGCTACAAATGCGGATCTAAATGAGAGAATAAAAAAAGGCGAATTTAGAAACGACCTCTATTTTCGTCTCAATACAATTCCTGTAAGTATTCCGCCTCTAAGAGAGAGAAAAGATGAAATATTGCAGATAGCGCAAAAAGTTTTAGAGCAAAATTGTATAAAATACGGTTTTGATTTAAAAAGCTTTTCAGATGAGGCTCTAAAACAGCTACTCGATTACCACTGGCCTGGCAACATAAGAGAACTTATCTCCGTTGTTGAGAGAGCTGTAATTTTGAGCGAAAAGAGTGAAATAACACCCGATGAGCTCTTTTTAGAGCAAAGAGGATTAACAAACACAAAAGATATCGCGTCTATGGAAAAAGAGCTGATTGAAGAGGTGTTGACCTCTACTAATGGCGATGTTGAGGAAGCTTCCAAAACGCTTGGCATGAGCAGAGCAAATTTAGAAAAAAAAATAAAAAACTATAAACTATAAGGAGTAAAAGTGTCAAAAAAATATAATGTAGCGGTAGTCGGAGCAAACGGAGCCGTCGGTGAAGAGATATTGGCAATTTTGCATGAGGTCTCTTTTCCAATCAACAAGCTTGTTCCGCTAGCTAGCTCTAGAAGCCTAGGAAAGAGTGTCGAGTTTGGAAACAGAGAGATAGCAATCCAAGAGCTTACCGACACTGTTTTTGAAGAAGAAAATATAGAGATTGCTCTTTTTTCAGCAGGAGGAAGCGTAAGCGCTCAGTTTGCGGAGGCTGCCGTGAGAGCAGGAGCAGTCGTAATCGACAACACTTCTCACTTTAGAATGGATAAGAACATCCCTCTTGTAGTGCCAGAAGTCAATCCTGAGGATATTGCAAAATGGAAAAAATCGGGAATTATCGCAAACCCTAACTGTTCAACAATCCAGATGGTTCAAGCGCTGAAACCTCTTGATGAAGCATACACCTTGACAAGGGTTGACGTCAGCACATATCAAGCGACTTCAGGTGCGGGGAAAAGCGCCATGGAAGAGCTTGTTAACCAGATGAAAGATTTCTTTTCATTTAAACTCGGAGATAGTGAACACAAAGCGTTTAAACACCAAATCGCTCTAAACGTAATCCCTCAAATAGATGTTTTTCTAGAAAACGGGTACACAAAAGAGGAGATGAAGATGGTAAACGAGACTACCAAGATCATGCATAGAGAAATTCCTCTAAGTGCGACATGTGTTCGCGTCCCTACTCTTCGCGGTCATGCAGAAGCTCTTACTCTTACATTCGCTCAAGATGTTGATGCAAACGAAGCAAGAGAACTTCTTAAAAAAGCTCCAAATATCATTGTTTTGGACAATCCTAGTGAGTCTATTTACCCTATGCCATCAATATCTTTAGAGAAAAACGAGACGTTTGTGGGACGCATTAGAAACGATACCTTCTCAAAAAATATGCTGCATATGTTTATAGTTGCGGATAACTTGAGAGTCGGTGCGGCTACAAATGCAGTTAGAATCGCTCAAAAATGGGTAGAGATGGAAGAGGAAAAATAAAATGCTAGAGAAACTTTTTGAAAAAAGCCTATGGGGTTCAAGATTTATTATAATTCTTGCCGTAGTATTCGGTCTTATAGGGGCTGTTTTACTCTTCGTAGTTGCTAGTTTTGACATATATGAAACTGCTGCTTATGTGATTAACACATATCTAACAAATGCACACCCAGAGCACTTCCATGAAGAGGTAGTCGGAGGCATTATCGGTGCGGTTGACCTTTACCTTATTGGTGTCGTTATGATTATCTTCTCATTTGGTCTTTATGAACTCTTTATTTCAGATATAGACCCGGCAAAAGATCAAGATGGCTGCGAAAACCAACTATTAGCCGTGCACTCCCTAGATCAGCTAAAAGATAAAATATCTAAAGTTATCGTTATGGTTTTAGTTGTTGGTTTTTTTCAAAAAGTAGGGCATACTACATATATTGGTGCGCTAGATCTGCTCTACCTAGCTCTTTCAATAACGGCAGTTGCAGTTGGTCTTTACTTTTTAAGCAAAGTTGGGAAAAGTCACTAAGTTTTACTACCGTAGTGGCGCAAGCGTAGCTTAACGGACGAATTCGTTAAGTGTTCTTAAAATAAAAACAATACGAAGGATTAAAATGAGTAAGATATTTGTAGATGCATGTTTTGGAAAAGAGACTCCATACACTCCTGTTTGGATGATGAGACAGGCGGGTCGTTACCTTCCACAATATATGGAGGTTCGCGCTCAAGCCGGAGATTTCTTAAGCCTTTGTCACGACCCGAAAAAAGCTTGCGAAGTCACACTTCAGCCTGTTGATATAGTTGGAGTCGATGCAGCTATACTATTTAGCGATATTTTGGTTATTCCTGATGAGATGGGGATGGATTTGGAGTTTATAAAGGGCGAAGGTCCTAAATTTAACGACCCTATCAAAACAGAAGCGGATTTAAACAGACTTCTCGGCGGTGAAGAAGCTGCATCTAGACTTACTTATGTTTACGATACTATTAAGCTTATAAAAGAGCAGCTTGCCGATGATAAAGCACTAATCGGGTTTACCGGAGCGCCTTGGACACTTGCAACCTATATGATAGAGGGTGAAGGCACAAAAACTTACAATATCTGTAAAAAAATGATGTACTCTGATCCGGAACTTCTGCATAAGATACTTGCAAAAGTAACTGAAGTCGTAAAGATTTACATGGAGAAGCAGATAGAAGCAGGCATTGACGTTGTTCAGATATTTGACTCATGGGCTGCGGCAATTGAACCTTCAAAATATGATGAATTCTCTTGGAAATATATGGTCGAGATTGCAGACTACTTAAAAGCAAAATATCCTCACATCCCAATCATTATGTTCCCAAAAGGCATTCCAGCATTTTTAGACAAAGTTTACGGAAACTTTGAGGTATTTGGTGTTGATTGGTCAACTCCTATGGCTCTTGCCAAAGAGAAGCTAGGTGACAAGTATGTTCTTCAAGGAAACATGGAGCCATGCAGACTCTACTCAAAAGAGGCAACTACCGAGTGCGTAGAAGCTCTGCAAGATATTATGGGTGGGAAAAGACACATATTTAACCTCGGTCACGGAATTCTCCCTGACGTTCCGGTAGAAAATGCAAAACACTTTATAGCTGAATGCCATAGAGTAAGCAAAAAGTAAGTGAAGACGATTTTTGGTCCCATAAACTCAAGAAGATTTGGTTCTTCTTTGGGTATTGACCTCTCACCTTCCCTAAAACAGTGCAATTTTGACTGCCTATACTGTGAACTTGCTCCAAGTGCTACGACAGATAAACAAACAGCCGTTGTAGAGGTCTCTACGATTATTGCCGAGTTAAAAGAGCACCTAGATGACAAAATAGACGTCATAACCATAACCGCAAACGGTGAACCTACCCTCTACCCGCATCTTGATGAGCTTATAGATGAGATAAATAAGATAAAAAACGGCACTCAAACGCTTATACTCACGAACAGCGCGACACTTGTCGATGAGAAAGTTTTCAACTCTCTTTTAAAACTTGACCAAGTCAAGCTCTCTCTTGACGCTCTAAGTGAGAGTGTTTTTAAAAGAATCGACAGACCTCATGCGGGCATAGAGATAAAAGATATTGTCCTAAGAGTCATAGAGTTTAGCAAAACATTTAAAGGAAAACTTTTCATAGAGATTCTCTTTGTTCACGGACTCAACGACACAGAAGATGAGATAAAAAAACTGAGTGATGTTTTACTCAAACTAAACGTCGCAAGGGTTGATCTAGGCACAATAGACCGCCCGCCCGCATATCCGGTAAGTGGACTAAGCTACAAAGAGCTACATAACGCATCCCTGCTCTTTGACGCATCTCTTCCCATCCATATAGCTTCAAGGGTTCATGCTGAGCCGAACAATAGTCACTATGACGATGAAGAGATTTTAAACACGCTAGACAAAAGACCGCTAACCATGGATGATATCAACCTGCTCTTTGATGAAGAGAGTAAAAAAAGACTAAAAAATCTCATATCTGATTCAAAAATAGTCACAAAAAAGGTCGGAAATTTGGAATTTTTCATCCTACACGAAAATGAGAAGAGAAAACGCTCCAAGTAACCCTCAGGCTTCTTGACTTTTTAAAACCCATTGAGTATAATTCCGACCTATCAAACATTTAAGCATTCCGAATTAGCTCAGCGGTAGAGTAGGTGACTGTTAATCACTTGGCCACTGGTTCGAATCCAGTATTCGGAGCCACACTTTTTATAATCCCTAAAATACGAACTTTCAGAGTTTTAAAAATCTTTGGTAGCTATATGGTAGCTAAAATATTTTTCAAGTATTACAGTTTTTTATAATACACCTACTAAAACAATCCTATTGACTTATCAATTTTTCTCATTTCTGAGGGAATAAACTTGTTGTACTTTTGTATCAACATTTCTATATTGGCGTGTCCCATTATCTGTGCTATATGATTAATGCTAAACTTTCCGCTTGAAAGCATCATAGTAGCAAAACTTGAACGTGTATCATATAACCTTTGATATGGCATATCTAATTTTTGAAGTAGTTTTTTCCAATGATAATCTCTTATGCGGTTTCCATCGTTAAACGGTGTACCATATATAGATAAAAAAACATATTCGCTTTTCTTGCTTGTCATTTTATACTGACTTTTCAGATATGGAAGCAGTTCATCAAATATAGGAACTGTTCTATAACTCTTTTGAGTTTTAGGAGTTATGTCTTTCCCATATCGTCGAGTCCGTTTCACTTCAAGTTCTTGCATCTCAAAGTTAATATCACTCCATTTCAGAGCAACTGCCTCTCCTGTTCTAAGCCCAGTAAAAAATGAAAGTGCCAAAAAATTTCTAAACCATTCATCCTCTGCACTAGAAATAAGTAGTTTCATAGTCTCAACGTCAAACGGTTTTGCACTGCCTTGCTGTTTTTTTGGTCGTCTGATATAGTCAAATGGATTTCTATCTACTGCCTCATCATAAAACGCTTCTTTAAAGATTGCACTAAATATATTTGCAATATAAATTGATGTTCCACTACTTCGATTACTAACCCAGTAGTTATACCACTTTTTTATCTCTGATAGTTTTATAGAGCTTATATCCCTATCTCCAAAGAGAGGTAAAATCTGATTACGAATAATCGAGTCATATCTTGTGTAAGAAGCATCTTTTAATAAAGCTTTTTTACTTTTCAGAAAAAGTTCTGCATAAAAAGCAACTGTCTTAATATCTTTTTTTGGAGATATGTCAATTTGTCCTGTTTGAATTTGAAATAACACATTAGGAAGAAGGTCATTCTTCACTAACTTACGATTTTTAGCATTATCCTCTAGCCCAGTGGGTTTAATAACCCTCTGTCCGTTATGATATATACTTAGATAGAGTTTGTTGTTTTTGGCATAAAGGCTTGCCATCAGCTTTTCCTTTCGCCCTAATCCACTTATCTATCTCTAATCTATCAAAGAGCATTTTAGACTCTCCTATCTTAAAGTAATGTTTATCAAGTTCAAACTCTCCATTATAGAGCTTCTGTTTTATGAAAGATTCACTCACTTTTAGATAGCTAGATAGCTCTTGACGAGAAAGATAAGGCGAGCTTGATTGTACGAGCATATCTTTTATCACTGGAAGCAGTTCCAAGTATTCATATTTAATATCCATCCGCTACCACCTAAAAAAGAGACTCTTGATACAGAGACTTGCCTCTGTACTTTAGCTCTATAAATGCCGTTTCATGCTTTTTCATAAGAGCCTTTAAATCTGAGTTTGGATCTGTCATAAGATTCTCTATCATCTTTATATGCTTCTCTAGCTCTAAATCATCAAGCTCTTTTAGATTTATAGACTCTGATATGATTTCATAAACTACATCCAGCTCTTTTTCTATATTGGCAGATTGAGTTATCAGATATTTAGGCTCTCTGCTCCTATGATAAGCTTCAAGCACTTCTTCATAAAACCTCTCATCAACTATGATATTATGGACATAAGCTTTTCTAGCTAAAGATACTTGCTCTTTCATTGCATCTTCAATAGTGTAGAAGTAGTTTTTTCTCTTTAATCTCTCCAGTGGCATATCAAGAGCCAAGAACTCTTTTAACTCGTATGAGTCGCTAAAGTGTTTCCATAAAGGATGAACCTCTGCTTTATATCTGTTTTGCGAATTGATAGAGTTCTCTGATATGGTAGATAAATCTACTAATCTGATTGCATCCATAGACTCTCTAAAGAGCTTCTCTGCATACCCGAGCAAATCATCCACCGTATCAATGTTATACATCTTCAAATGCTTCCTATGCATCTCAAACTCTATGTTAAAGATATCATCTTGTGCGTTAAAGCCGTTATTTAAAAAATACTCATACATCAACTCACTTTTTTTAGATGTTTTCAGCTCCTCTTTTTTATCATATAGACGAAGTAAAAAAGGTGCTTTTCCAACGTATAGTGTTTGAAGTCTGTATTTAGATGAAACTTCTTTTAAATGAGTCGTATATTGACGTTTACGGCTTACAAACATATCTTTTTCAAGCCACGACATATTTGACTGAACAAACATATTTAAATCAGCTCTAGTGACTGGCTTATAGTTTGTTCTAACTTCTTTGAAGATATCATCCGCATATCTAAGAAGCGCTTTTAGTCCTAGTGTGTAGATACCGACTGCCGTGAACTGTACTTGTATATCATTTAAACCTCTGTTTGTCAGATTATCTTTAAATCCGACAGTGGAATGACCCCCATAAAGTAGACAAACTTTTAATCGGTTAATTTGATAAAATAG
>NZ_JAVVFL010000123.1:0-6963 GCF_032250635.1 Sulfurimonas sp. | reverse complement strand
CTTTTGCCATTTTTCTGTAAGCTTTTTTGATTGTAGTTTGGTCCGCATCTCTTGAGACCTCTAATATTTCGTAATAGCTTAAATCCTGCATATTATTTTAATATCCTAACATCTAAAATTTTTTCGCAATTATATCGTTTTAAATTTAATCTATGTATAATCCCCTTATGAAACATTTTATACTATATTTAAGTGCATTTTTACTCTTTACGGGATGTTCTAAAGAGCCTCCGGTGAGCTTTTCAAACATGCCAGATACCAATCTTTACAAGAGCAACTTTAACGAGCTTCCAAATTGGAGCCAAGAAGATTATGCAAATGCGCTAGAGTCGTTTGTGCGTAGCTGCAAAACGGCTAAAACACAAGAGATTTACACAAATCTGTGCATTAGAGCAATAGATGCCATAGATGCAAAAGAGTTTTTAACATCCTACTTTACTCCATATAAAATCGCTCTTCCAAATAGTTCGCAAGATGGGCTTCTAACAGGCTATTATGAGCCTGAGCTAAGAGGTTCACTGACTAAAAAAGAGCCATATATTTACCCGGTATATAAAACTCCAAAAGATTTGGTTGTCGTTGATCTGGGCGAGCAGTATCCAGAACTTAAAAGCTATAGGTTAAGAGGTAAAATCGTCGGCAACAGGCTTGTGCCTTTCCATGATAGAGAAGATGCTGTAAAAAATGAACTTGATGCGGAGGTTATCTGCTATACTGACTCGAAAATCGATCTTTTCTTTTTAGAAGTTCAAGGCTCGGGAAGAGTGAGTCTTGATGATGGAAGCGTCATATTTGTCGGTTATGAGAACCAAAACGGGTACAAATACGCCTCAATAGGAAAATATCTTGTAAATATGGGCGAAATAGCTCTGGAAGATATTTCGCTTCAGAGCATAAAAGCGTGGTTAGAGCAAAATCCCTCAAGGATTGATGAAGTGCTCAATTACAACAAATCTATGGTTTTTTTCAGACAAAAAGAGCATGCGGCAAGCGGTTCACTCGGGGTTGTGCTTACGCCAAAACGCTCAATTGCGGTAGACAGAAGGTATATTCCACTGGGAAGCATGCTCTATTTGAGCGCACAGGACGAAGCTGTCTCTTTTAACCGTGTCGTTATGGCGGAGGATACGGGCGGTGCCATCAAAGGGAGTGTGAGAGCCGATATATTTATGGGCTACGGAGAGGAAGCAAAAGAGGTGGCTGGCAGACTAAAAGCGCCTCTGAAGCTCTGGATACTTTTGCCAAAAGGGAGCTCTTGATGAACGGCTCACTGGAGAAGTTTAACAAACTGGTAGATGCCCTGCAAGAACTCCCTACCATAGGGAAGAAATCGGCAACAAGGCTTGCTTACCACATGGTTATGAAAGATAGGTTTACCGGGATGAAAATTTCTCATGCGATAGAAGAGGCTCTTGGATCTCTCAAAGAGTGCACTTCATGCGGTGGTATGAGCGAAGATGAGCTCTGCTTTATCTGTTGTGATGAGAGCAGGGATGAGATGCTTTTATGCATAGTGGAAAACGCAAAAGATATATTGATTTTAGAGGAGAACGCACTTTTTGGCGGAAGATATTTTGTTCTGGAGTCATTAGCGGAGTTTGATTTCTCAAAACTGGAGAGATTGGTCTCTTCGGGTGTACAAGAGATAGTTTTTGCTCTAACGCCATCTATCGCAAATGATGCGGTTATGTTATATATTGAAGATAAATTAAGTAATTTTAATATAAACTACTCAAAAATTGCTCAAGGCGTCCCAACCGGAGTGAGTTTAGAAAATATTGATATTTTGTCTTTAACGAGAGCGTTATCTGGCAGAGTAAAGGTTTAAATTTGAGATTTATTTGTTTGGCTTTTGTTCTTACATGCGTAGTAACTTTTAGTGGTTGTAGCGCCAAAACTCCAGAGAAGCCAAGCGAGGTTTCTGCTGTTGAGCAAGAAAGCGATGATTTTAACGGTGAACTAGATGGGTTTTCGGATGAGTTTGAAGACAAAGAGGTTTATGACCCATTCAGCGGCTACAACAGAGCCATGACGACTTTTAATGACGGTGCATATGAATATGTGCTCAAACCAGTTGCAAATGGATACAACTATGTGATGCATGTTGAAGTTAGAGAGAGTGTGAGAAATTTCTTCAACAATCTCTACTTTCCTATGCGATTTGTAAACAACGTTTTGCAAGGCAAGTTTTATTACGCTGCCGAAGAGACGGGCCGCTTTGTCATCAACACAACAGTGGGGATACTTGGGCTTTTTGATCCTGCAAAAGTACACTTTAATCTTGAAGTGCATGATGAGGATTTTGGTCAGACTTTAGGTTTTTACGGAGTAGGGAGCGGTCCTCACATAGTACTTCCTATTTTTGGACCATCAAACTTAAGAGATTTGGTCGGTATATATCCTGATTCTCTGCTTAGCCCGCTTGACTACACAGAGAGAAGCTACTGGACATTGACAGATACATGGCCTGAGTATTTGGGTGCAAAAACAGTTGAAAAAGTCAATTTTATCTCTTTAAATATGGATAAATACGAGAAGATGAGAAGAGATGCGGTTGATTTGTATCCGTATTTCAGAGATGTTTATGAGCAGTATAGAAACAAACAGATTGAGGAGTAAAAGTTGAAAAATATCTTTAAAAAAATAGTAGTTTTATGTGTGGCACTGCTTTTTGCGCAAAATTTGGCGGCAGATGAGCAGAAGGATTTAAAAAATCGTTTTTTAGACAAGATTAATGAAGTAATTTTAATAGTTGAGGACAAAAGATTCTCTAAAGATGAGAGAAATCGTAACATAGTAAAAGCACTTACGCCGATGTTTGATTTTGAGCTTATGGCAAAACTGAGCCTCGGTAATGCATGGAGAGAGCTTAAAAAAGATGACCAAGAGAGATTTATAGAGCTATATGTAGAGAGAATGAAACAGTCTTACTCTGCCAAAATCGATGCTTATGAAGATGAGAAGGTCGAAGTTAAAAATATTGAACAGCCGCAGTCAAACAGAATAGCCCTTACAACAGACCTTGTAAGCAAATCTGAAAAACTGGAGATTGTCTATAAATACCACAAGCCAAGCTCAAAACAGGCGGACAAGGACGAGTGGCTTATATATGACGTAGAGATTTTAGGAGTCAGCATTTTAAAAACAGACAGAGCGCAGTTTAAAGAGTTTTTACAGACAAAAAGCATATACGAACTTATGGATGCTTTGGTTAAGCAGTCGTAAATAATGTTAGAGAGCCTATACAAAAACTATATTTTAAAATACCCAAAAATTGTTCTAGCACTCATGAGTGCTTTTATAGTAGTCATGGCTCTTTTTGCCTTTAGGCTGGAGATTGACGCAAGTGCCGAGACACTTCTTCTTGAAGATGATAAAGATTTAGAGTACACAAGAGATGTGCTCAAGAGGTTTGAAGCGCCGAACTTTTTGGTTGTTACCTACACTGCGCAAGATGACCTCTTAAGTGATGAGAATATTGCAAATATCAAGAAACTAAGCTCGCAGATAGAGACTCTTGAGGTAGTACAGAGTATCAACTCTATAGTAAATGTTCCGCTTTTGCAATCTCCTCCGGTTGAGCTAAAAGAGCTTCTCAAAGATATACCGACATTAGAATCCCCCGAAATTAACAAGGATTTGGCAAAGCAGGAGTTTTTAACAAGTGCTATCTATAAAAAGAACCTGGTAAGTGAAGATTTTAAAACTACCGCTTTGATGGTAAACCTTAAAAGAGATGAGAAATATTTTAGCCTCATAGACAACAGAGACAGATTTATAAAGCTTAAAAAACAAAGAGCGCTCAGTGCGGATGAGAAGAGAAGCTATAAAAAAGCGGAGGCAGAACTCAAAGAGTATAGAGATATTTTAAGAGAAGAAACTCATCAAATGATACTGAAACTCAGAGAAATCCTTGAAAATTTTGAGCAGCAGCACAGCAACGTCAAACTTCATTTAGGCGGGGTTGAGATGATTGCCGATGATATGGTTGAGTTTGTAAAGTATGACCTCAAAACCTTCGGATTTTTAATAGTTATACTTCTTATAGCAGTTCTATATATACTTCTTAAAAAGGTGCAGTGGGTTGTTATAGCGCTTTTTATCTGCAGCACTTCGCTTGTTGTCACAAGTGGACTTTTGGGGCTTTTTGGCTGGGAGATAACGGTTGTCTCATCAAACTATATCTCGCTACAGCTTATTATGAACATGTCGTTGGTCGTGCATCTTATAGTGAGGTATAAAGAGCTATACGTCGAAAATCCGCATGATACGCAGATGGGTCTTACGTTAAATACTGTTCTCTCCATGTCAAAACCCTCTTTCTTTGTGGTAATTACCACAATAGCGGGATTTAGCTCTTTGGTTTTTAGCGGTATTTTGCCGGTTATAAACTTTGGGTGGATGATGAGTACTGGGATAATAGTATCGCTTCTTATGACTTTTGTTCTGTTTCCGATTATTTTGCTTCTGTTTGAGAAGAAAGAGTCTCTTAGTTTTGGCAAAGGAGGCGCTCCATTTACCGCTAAAGTGGCGCATGTTGCATTTCATTACAGAAAAACAATCCTTCTCTCGGCTCTGTTTGTAGTACTTTTTTCCATCTCGGGTGCGACAAAGCTTAGGGTTGAAAACAGTTTTATAGACTACTTTAAGCAAGAGACCGAGATATATAAAGGGATGGCTCTTATTGATCAAAAACTAGGCGGAACTACACCGCTTGATATCGTCTTGACGTTTAAAGCCAGAAGCGATGAGGTCGCTTCTGTGGAGGTAGTCGGCTCAGATGAAGATGAAGAACTTGACTCGTTTGCAGATGAGTTTGAGGAGAGTCAGGAAGATAGAGAGAAGTACTGGTTTACGCAAAACAAGATGCGCAAGATTAAAGAGGTTCATCAGTACTTAGAGTCTCTTGAGGCTGTGGGGAAAGTGCTCTCGCTCTCAACAACAGGAGAGATTTTAAAAGTTTTAAACGATGGCAAAGAGGCAGACGGGCTCACACTTGCACTTATGTACAAAGAGTTGCCAGAGGAGTATAGAAAAATCATACTCACGCCTTATGTGGATATAGAAAATAATCAGGTGCGCATAAGTACAAGAATCATCGACTCAATGCCAAATTTGCAAAGAAACGCTCTTATTAAAAAGATAAACAGAGACATAAAAGAGATGCTCAACCCTGAGTATGAGGAGCATAAAGCGGCAAATCTTTTGATAATGTACAACAATATGCTCCAGTCGCTTTTTGATTCTCAGATCAAAACCATAGGGGTGGTCGTTCTCATCCTCTTTTTAATGTTTTTAGCCCTTTTTAGAAGTCTCAAAGTTGCGGTAATTGCAATTATCGCAAACGTTATTCCCGTAGGTGTGATTTTTGGATTTATGGGATGGATGGATATTCCTCTTGACATGATGACCATAACTATTGCCGCCATAAGCATAGGCATAGCGGTTGATGATACCATACACTACATCTACAGGTACTCTCTGCTTTACCGAGAGTCAGGCGACGCAAAAGGCTCTATGTTTAGAGCGCATAAAAGCATTGGAACAGCGATGTTTTATACTTCAACCATCATTATGATAGGGTTTTGTATCTTGGTGCTCTCCAACTTCCTGCCGACTATCTATTTTGGACTTCTTACCATGATTGCCATGTTTATGGCGATTGTCGCAGATTTGCTGCTGCTTCCTGTATTGCTTCTAATTTTCGGCATCTAAATGTTGTAAAATAATCTTCATCCGCTGATAATGAACCTCAAGAGTTTTATCGGCAAATGGGTGGTCATACTCTTCGCCATCGAATGTTTTAGCACCTCTCTCTTTGGCACTCTCTCTTAGCGGAGAGGTTAGACTGCTCGGAAGAATGGAATCTTTTTGCGCTGTAATAATAAGAAGTCTGCTTGCATCTCTTGGAAGATTTGCTACGGGGTCAACCCTCTTTGGGCATCCAAACGGGGAGAGAAAACTCGGGGCTGAGTCAATAACTGCCGCATCATACTCCAGACCTGAGCCGATAACATTTAACATAACGGCACCTCCTAGTGAAATACCGTAAAGCAATCTTCTTTCATATGCTTTATTGAGTGAAGCAACCATCTCTTTGTAATCTTGTATTATCGCTTTTATGCGTCTGTTTCCCTCCGAATTTGCATAGCCTCTGTAGTCATAAACGTAAACATCATAGCCTTTTAGTGAGAAACTCTTTAACATAACGACCATCTGCTCAGATATCATGGTATTTCCCATGGCTACCAAAATATACCCTTTTGCAGAAGTTCTTGTATATCCGTTATTTGAGAGGTACCTGTAGCCTCTAAGCGTTTTGCCGTCAGATGTTTTGTATTGGCTTGGTTCTATAAAAGGGATATTTGCGACTATGCTGTTGTCTGGTTTGGGTGTCATTGAACTCCACATCCAAAAGACAAAAGGCTCTAAGAAAGTGCCGCAAAGAGACTCTTCTCTCTCGCTTGCCGATATACTTATGGCTATAAAAAAAGTTAAAAACAGTATCTTGATTCTCTTCATAACAGCGCCTTTAAGATCTTAAAAGTGAGGCATGTTATCATTTTTTAAATAAAATATACAAAGCGTATAGAAAAAAAAATGCGTAGCAGCTCTTGAAATTTTGCTGTATAATTAGCTTTTCTATTCTAGGGAGTACATTGAAATATATTCTTGTTTCGTTACTCGTTGCTTCACTTCTTCAAATTTTTTTATGGCTTAGCAGCGAGCAAAAATTTATCACTCCGCCCGATGCCGACAATATCATAGAATCTCTGTCGTATGCGCCCTACAAAAAGGGAAACAAGAAAGAGATGCTTAGCGATGAAGAGGTATATAAAGATTTAATTCTCCTAAATAAATTTACAAATAGTGTGCGTCTCTACTCTGCTGAGGATTCACAAAAAGTTATGCCGATAGTAAAACAGCTTGGCATGCAAGCGCACTTTGGTATTTGGCTTAGCG
>NZ_JAVVFL010000122.1:0-7056 GCF_032250635.1 Sulfurimonas sp. | reverse complement strand
CCCCGTTTTGATGAAACGCTTTTATCGTATCTACGGGAGCCGTATTGATGCTGTTGTATGCTAAGAGTTTCTCCACATAGTAGTGAGGAGGCAGCGAGTCATCCTTTACTCCGGTGCTTGCAAAGAGAGTTCTGCACCCCTCTACTCCCATTGACTCAACTTCAGAGTAGATATCAGCACTATTGTAAATTCCGCTAAGTGCAATCTCCACACCGCCTTTTGCCAACTCTTCATCAAGCGCTCTGTCAATCCTGCTTACAAACACGCTTATAACGGTGTCAATCTTTGCTCCATGTTTCGCCAGTCCCTCTCTAAATGCCTCGGCGCATGAGATAGCTTGCTCTTTTTTAAATATAAGGGTTGCATTTACCGGTATCCCGCTTCCTACAAGTTCTCTCATAGCTATATAGCCGGCCCCGGTTGCAGGAACTTTGATCATTACGTTTTTGCGATTTATCTCAGAGTATAATCTCTTCCCCTCTTCTATGGTCGCATCGGCATCGTCGCAAAGATATGGATCTACCTCTATGCTTACATAACCGTCATCATTTTTCTGGTACAAAGGTTGTAGTATGTCTGCTGCTTTTTGTATATCGTAAATCGCAAGAGCTTCATACTTCTCTTTTGGCGATAACAAACCGAGTGTAGAGAGCTGCTCTTTATAGGCATTTGAAGTAAGTATTGCACTTTTAAAGATTGCAGGATTAGAAGTTGCACCGTTTACAATCCCACCATCTATAAGCTCTTTAAATTCTCTGTCTAGGTAATCCCTCTCTATAAAATCAGCCCACAAAGAGAACTTCAAATCTTTTAAATACATCTACAAACCTTAAGTTGTTTTAGTAAATTATATCTCAAAAATTCTCAATTTATTTTAAACAATCTTTAAAATGCCCTTTTTCTTCATTTAGGCAATATTTTTAGGAATTTTAACTATAAAAAGCGATCCCTCTTTGGATGTCTCCACATCTATTTCACCGCCGAACTGCTTCTGTATAATCATCTGGCTCATGTAAAGACCAAGTCCAGTTCCGTTCTTGCCTTTAGTACTAAAATATGGTTCAAAGAGGTGCGGTAGATTTTCGCTATCTATCCCGCCTGCGTTATCTTCTATGTATATAAAAACCCTCTCTCCTACTTTTTTTGCGCTTATCTTGATAAAGGATTCTCTTTTCTTAACTTCATTATGCGCATCTATAGCATTATTTAAAATATTGAGCACAACTTGAACAAGCTCGTTTATATAGGTTTTAACCTCTATGTCTTCGCTTTTGCTCATAGATATTTTTATTCCCCTATCGCTTACTCTTGACATCGCAAAGTTTAGAGCCCTTTGAAGCAGATCGTGAATCTCTATAGTATGCATCTCTTTATCAGGATGAAAATAGGTTTGGAAATCATCAATCGTATCAGAGAGATAGATGATAGTATCACTAATATTGCTTAGTGCATCATCAATATCTTTGTCGCTTCTATTGTGCCCAAGGAGCTGTTTAAACTGCAGATTTGCAATTTGGAGTGTAATTGTAGAGAGGGGCTGTCTCCATTGGTGTGCAATCATGCTTATCATCTCACCCATAACTGCCTGCTTTGACTGAGCCTCTAAAATCTGATCTTTGCTTCTTAGCTCTTCGAGCTTCTGCTCAACTTTAAGTTCAAGTAACTCATTTAGTTTAGTAAGTTCTGTAGTTTTATCTTTTACCTGTTTCTCAAGCTCAGAGTTAAAGTTTCGAAGCATATTTTGCTGCTCTATAATGGTGGATCTTGCTTCATCTATCTTCCTCTGATAGAAGTAGATAATAATACTGATTATGACCAAAACAAAAGAGATATAGGTTACCTGATACATAGTGTACTTTATCTCTACAAAATTTTGCAGAGGCGCTATAACAAGCATAAACAGAACAAAAACAAGCCAATATACCGCATGTATACTCTTTTGAAAATACAGAAGTATAATGGGATAGGTAAATATCCAGAGATGTTTAAGTTCATTTGGTTCGCCGACATAAATAAGAAACAGAAATAAAAACGTATATTGCAGGGTCATGGTAGTTGCAAAAAACTCAAACAAGTGACGATACTTCCTAAGAGCGAAAAACATTATAAAGTTCATAAGCAAAAGAGCAATCTCTATAGGAATAAATCCGGGAACATCTCTTACATAATTTCCAATTATGCCGTATATCAGCCCGCCTCCGGAGAGCAATATACCGATGTTTACCATCTGATATCTATTTTTTAGCTCCTGCTCTTCCTCACCGAAATCCCATCCGCTTGTAAAAAAACCATCTAGTTTAAGCATTGATTTACCCCTCTTTTATGGCAGATAAACTTTATTTAAAAGCTCTTCATACTCACTTTTTGCATCGCTCTCCAGAGTTATGCCTCCGCCGCTTTTATATATATAGCCATCTTCTGTTTTCTCGACAAATCTTATCATAACCGCACTATCAAATGTTTTGCCGTCATACACACCGAAAACTCCGCTAAAATAGCCTCTCTCATACCCTTCAACCTCGTCAATGATATCCAAAGTGCTCTTTTTTGGTGCTCCGCTTATGCTTCCTGCAGGCAGGAGTGTTTTTAAAATATCTCCGATTTTCGCATGCCAGTCGCTCCCCACATCTCCGCTTACATGTGAGCTTACATGCAGAAGCTCTTTATCGCCAGCCTCTATTTTTGTTATATATCTAAACTCCTCAACCTTGACATCTTTTGCCATAATGGAGAGATCGTTTCTTAGCAGATCAACAACCATTACATGCTCAGCCATCTCTTTTGGACTGTTTAAAATGAGCTCTTTGGCATTTGGTATTGAGGCATCGATTGTCCCTTTCATGGGAAAAGTGGCTATCTTTGTGCCTTTTATTGAAACAAACTGCTCAGGAGAGAAACAGACAAACTCATCTCTGTATCTAAGCTTGTAGCGTGCATTCGCACATTTAAACATCTCTTTTAGACTCATCTCACTCTTAACGTTTGTAGGCTGTGTGAGATTTAAAAGGTAGGTATCGCCCGCTTTTATCCTCTCTATTACCGAGTCAAATTTTTTTTTATACTCACCAAATGGTATTGTCTGCTTATCAAAAAAGTCTGCGTGAGGTTTTAGGGAGTAGTTTTTTGTAGTGGAGTACTCAACGTCATGCGAGTCAAGGTCGCCAAGAGGGATGACTTTTAGATTTTTTGCCCCAAAGTCGGATATAAACAGAAACGGCTCCCTTTTTTCGCCCAGAGAGTTTAAATCATCAAACGTCATAAATGAGTTTTTTAAGCACTGCCATTCTAATTGCCACGCCGTTTGAAACCTGCTCCAAAACTTTACATCTCTCATCAGCCAAAAGTGCGTCGCATATATCTATGTTTCTATGCACGGGTCCTGGGTGAAGTAAAACGATATCCCTCTCACCCAATAGCTCGGTCGTTATACAAAAGTCGCTTGCATAATCTTTTAGAGATGCATAGGTTTGGGAAGAGTGTCTCTCGGTCTGCGTTCTTAAACTCATTATGACATCTACTTCATCAATGATCTCTTTTAAAAAGTGGGTACTTCTTAATTCTGTTTTTGGCAAAAACTGCGGAGGAGCGACCAAAATAACCTCCATGCCGAATCTGCCAAGTATCTCAATATTGGAGTTTGCAACTCTTGAGTTTTTTATATCGCCCACAATCGCAATCTTTTTTCCTCTCACATCTCCAAAATGCTTCTTAAGCGTAAAGAGGTCCAAAAGTGCCTGGGTTGGATGAGCATGAGCACCGTCTCCTGCATTTATAATCGAAGCGTTGGTGTGGTTTGAGAGGATTTTAGGAACACCGGAATTTTGATGCCTGACAATTATCGCATGCGGACTCATAGCATCCAAATTCATTGCCGTATCTACAAGCGTTTCGCCTTTTTTAGTAGAGCTGTTTGCAACATCAAGATGCACAACTTCCGCCCCAAGCCTCTTTGCAGCTATCTCAAAAGAGCTTCTTGTTCTTGTTGAGTTTTCAAAAAAGAGTGTGACTATAATCTTATCTTCTAGAATCTTGTCAAGCTTGCTGCCATCTTTGATTTTTTGAGCAAAAAACTCCGCATCCTCTAAAATTGTCTCTATCTCTTTAACCGTAAAATCAGCAGTTGTAGTTAAATGTTTCATAACGCTCTTTTTTTAAATAGTTTACAAATTATACAAGACATCACATATAATATCAATATCACGACCGACTTTTAAGACTTTAAAACCGGTTTTTAAAAAGTAAGGCTCGGATATTTTAGAAAAGCTCTCATCACCCTCTTTGCAGTTAAATGCCACTACATGCTCCATCTTTTTATCTTCAAGAGCTTTTTTGCTAAGCAGCGTATCGTTTATGCAGCCTAAAGAGCAGTGAGTAACGAGTAGTGCAACCGCATCTAACTTCTGGATAAGATCAATCATCATATACTTATCGTCAATAGGAACATAGAGCCCGCCCGCACCTTCAATGATGATAATATCACAAAAAGCTTCCAGCTCCTCTATTTTTGTCAATATTTTTTTCAAATCAAGCGGCGTATTGTTTGAAGCAATATATGGAGCCGAGGGCATCTCATACATGATTGGCACAATATCTTCTGCTTCTAAATGCCACAGCTTTGTATTTAACTCTTTTAGAGTCTCCAAAAGCTCCTCAGCGTCTTCTGCATATCCGCCAACTACACCGGTTTCTATCGGCTTAATAACGCCTACTTTAAGACCGCGAGAAGCATACTCTCTAAGAAGCAGTTTTGTCGTGTATGTTTTACCTATGTTTGTATTTGTGGCGGTTACGAAAATTCGTTTCGTCATAGTTATCTCTATTTTGTTATAATTTTTTAACTATTAAAGGCAATTATTATAGGAAAATTATGGCAACAAATACAGGTTTAGAGACCATCGACGAGATATCGCTGAAATACCCTAAAAAATATAAAGTATTTATTTTAAATGACGACTATACTTCCATGGACTTTGTTATAGACGTACTTATGAGCGTATTTCACAAAAGTTTTGAGGAAGCAGAAGCAATTATGCTTGAGGTTCATAAAAAAGATAAGGGCATGTGCGGGGTCTACACTCACGAAATCGCACAGACTAAAGTAATGCAAGTACATAAAAGAGCCAGAGAGAGTGGATTTCCTCTCAGAGCTGAGATGGAGGAGGAGTAGTGATAAGTTATACATTAAACGAGGTTTTTCAAAGATCTATTCTTTATGCAAAAGAGCTTAGACATGAATATATTACCATTGAACACGTCTTCTATGAGATATTAAACTCTGCAGAGGGTGCGAAAATAATATTTACATGCGGCGGAGATGTCGATAAGATGAGAGAGCTTATGAAAAACTATATAGATTCAAACATAAACACTCTACCGCAAAACATAGAAGAGGAGCCTTTTGAGAGTATTGCGCTCTCAAGACTGATTGAGAGGATGATAAAACATATTCAAGGCTCAGGTCAACAGAGTGCCGACATAGGAGATTTGCTTGTTGCCATCTATGATGAAGTTAACTCATTTGCCTATGCGCTGCTAAGAGAGTCTCATATCTCAAGATTGGATATTTTGGAAACTATTTCACATAAAAATGAGAAAGAGAACTTAAAAGAGGGTGACTCATATCTTGAAAAATACTCTATAAATCTGCTTCAAAAAGCAAAAGAGGGAAAAATTGACCCCGTTATCGGCAGAGATGACGAGATACAAAGAGTCACACAAATTTTATGCCGCAGAAAGAAAAATAACCCTATTTTAGTAGGAGAACCGGGTGTCGGAAAAACTGCTATTGCGGAGGGTTTGGCACTAAACATAGTCACACACAAAGTTCCTCCCATCATACAAAATACAGAGCTTTATGCACTTGATTTGGGCGCAATGCTTGCAGGCACAAAATATAGAGGAGATTTTGAAAAACGCTTAAAAGGAGTTATGGATGAGCTTAAATCCATTCCAAATGCCATCCTTTTTATTGATGAGATTCATACACTCATAGGTGCAGGTGCTACAAGCGGAACGATGGATGCGGCAAACCAGCTAAAACCTGCCCTTGCATCCGGCGAACTAAAGTGTATGGGCGCGACTACATTTGCAGAGTACAGAAACGGCTTTGAAAAAGACAAAGCGCTTAGCAGAAGATTCTCCAAAGTAGATATCAACGAGCCATCAGCTAAAACAACATATAAAATATTAAAAGGGTTAAAGAGCAAATACGAAGAGCATCACAATGTGACCTTTACGGATAGAGCTCTCAAAACTGCTATTGACCTCTCCAAAAGATATATTACCGATAAATTTCTACCCGATAAAGCAATTGATCTCATTGATGAGACCGCAGCATCTTTTCATCTTAAAAACAAGAAAAAAAGAGTAGTAGGCGCGGCAGATATTGAAAATACCATCTCAAAAATAGTCGGAATTTCAAGCTCAAAAGTAACAAATAACGAAACACTCTCTCTAGCTAATCTAGAGGAGAATTTACGCAAAAAAGTGATCGGACAGGACAAGGCAGTTGCAGAGGTCGCAAAAGCCATAAAAATTTCCAAAGCTGGTCTTACTCCGCAGAACAAACCTATCGCATCATTTCTATTTTCGGGACCTACGGGCGTTGGTAAAACTGAGCTTGCACTCTCTCTTAGCCAAACACTCGGCATAAATTTCGAGAGATTTGACATGAGCGAATATATGGAGAAGCATGCCATAAGCCGCCTAGTCGGAGCACCTCCGGGCTATGTCGGGTATGAGCAGGGTGGATTGTTAACAGAAGCGATAAAACGACACCCTTATACGGTCTTGTTGCTAGATGAGATAGAAAAAGCACATCCTGATTTGGTAAATATTTTACTTCAAATCATGGATAATGCAACTCTTACAGATAACAACGGCTACAAAGCAAATTTTCAAAATGTTATTCTCATTATGACATCAAATATAGGTGCAACTGCCAGAAATGTAATGGGATTCAACAAAGACAGTTCTCTCTCTAAAAACGAGGAGCTGAAACTCTTTTTTACTCCTGAATTTAGAAACAGACTTGATGCGGTTATAGAGTTCTCTAAA
>NZ_JAVVFL010000121.1:0-7088 GCF_032250635.1 Sulfurimonas sp. | reverse complement strand
AAGTCGAGCTGGTATTAGTGAAGAAAAAAAACCTATTGGCTCTTTTCTTTTTGTCGTCTTCAAGACCTTCAAGCGATTGATTTATGTCACCTTTTACGTTCATTGCACCGTCTCGGACTTTTTTAATTTTATCTTGCAGCTGTTCATTTTCACTTTTTACTGACTTATGTTCATTCTCTTTTTTTTGGTGCAAAATTAAAAGATCAAGCTCCTTTTTCAACTCAAGATTTCGCTCACGAAGAGCAGCAATGTCAACTTCTAGCTTCTCAATTTCACGTATTAACTCATCAATGTTGCCTGGCTTTTGGGCTTGAACATTGTTCTTGAGCTGTTTCAAATTTTCGCCGATAGTGTCAAAACTGCTGCGGTCGTTGTTTAGCTCTTCGGCGGCCGCGTCAGCGGCCGCCGCGCCGCCGACATTATATGAAGATGGAAGGAAGTTGTTTTGAGACTTGTCTGCGAAAGAGTTTAAAAGAATGTTCGTCGGCAACTCCGACGGCTTGCTATCCATCTGATACTTTTTTTTGAATTTTTCAACCTGCTCGTTAATCTGATCGAGCGTATGAGCTGGCTCATTAAAGTGTGTATTAATACGACTTAGTTCAAAAGTGCGCTTGTCCGGAATTGAGTCAAACTCACTTTTCTCAATCTCTTGAATTTTAAGAACTTCGTATTTTTTGAAGTACTCTTCAATTCGTTTTTGATGGTCTTCATCTTTAGTTTTTATTTCGGCGAAAACGGTGCTGTTATCATCGTAAGATTTGTTGAGTTTTACAGAATAGTATTTTTTCATTTTTTAGTCCTTATTTAAGATTTTGTGTAAAAATAGTAAAAAATAGAAGAAGATAGCGCCAAAAAAAAGAGTATTTTTAGTATAAATACAGCGGTACTTTTTGAATTAGCTTTTTGCGCCTCTTCCATTTTTTGGATTTTATTGGTCAGTACGATAGGATCTATCAGCCTGACCGTGTTTACGAGAACCTCTAGCTTATGTGTTTGTCTCTGAACAAGCGAGAGAGTATGATTAACTGTCTCATTTGCCTCAAGAAGCTGTTTTCGAGCTATTTGGAGCTCGATTACGATTTTTTGGGCTTCGCTTAAATTGAAGTCACTCATTCTTAAATGCCTTAGCAATTATCGAATGCGCCGGGAGTATGCACTCCTCGGTAAAGACTTTAGAGTCGCCCAGGATCTCAAGAGTCAGGGAATGCGAGTATATCGCTGGGCGGTCCATTGTCACAAAGGCGGCGTCTAGCAGCTCTTCAAGCTCTTTTTTAAGCTGATCGTCACTTGCAATCTCGTATATAGTTTTTTTGAGCCTGCGGCTTAGGTCGACGACATCACTATCAACAAGTACAAAATAAGGATATTTTGAACCGAACTCCTCAAAAAATGCAGAATATTGGAACTGTAAACGCTTAGAGTCGCGCCCATGGCGCGAACGCGTGAGGGAGAAGATAACAGGAATATCAAACTCATGAACTAACTCAAGCGTGCGCTTTGCATTTATAAAGTCTTGCGCGCCGCTCGAAATTGGGATGATAATAAGATTAACAAGTTTATACATGTTGGTTTGTTTTAAACTAAGAATAAACTTAGAAGTAGTCTCGTTGCCTCCCACATCAATCACGCTATTTACACTGGAATTTATAAAAAGATCGCGCACAGTTGCATTTAGGTCTTTTGCATTTACCTCAACTTGAACCTGCCTTGTTTTCACGGTCGTAGCTGTGAAGGCAGCGGCATCTTGGTTCTGATTGTCGAGCTCGCAGAGCTCGACTAGCTCGCTTTGCGCGAGAAAAAAAGTAGAGGCGACTTGCAAAGCTGTAGTGCTTTTGCCGCTGCCACCCTTTGTGTTTAGGATTAATATTGTCATTTTTGTTCTCCTTTTTTAATTTCAAAAACTATGTGGTCAAGGGGTTGAATTGATAGTGACCGATTTACGGCCAATTTATTGACTAATTTTGGGTATTTATCGGGATTTTTAATCCTAATAATTCTCCCCTTATCAGGTGAATCTTCAAGCCATTCAATTTCGAAATCGTCGGGGTCTATCTCGGATTCTACGTCTGACACTGGAACTGTTATTTTTAATTTTTGCATTTTTCTTTTTCCTTATAATAGGGCTTTATTGAAGATTTAGGAGCGGTTAAGCCCCTTTTTGTTTCTTTTGATAAAAGCTAAAGAGGTACTCCCAAATTTTGAGCGCCTCTTCTTTTGAGATTATTTTGGAGTTAACTATGTTCACGATATAACCACTCTCGTTAATTTTAAAGGGGGTTGTCGGTTCGTACCCTATACCCTGAGTGTTAAAGGGTACGTTTGTGTTTTTCTTGATAAAATGGCTCTTAAAGCTCTGTAGATTTTTAAAGATATCTCTAGAGAGAGAATTATTATCTTCATTGTTTTGATAATTAATATTATTATATGTAGTGCGTTGACGGGATGCCGTTGAACGGGATGCCGTTGACGGCATACCCGTGACGGCATACCCGTGACGGCATTGCCGTAAGGGATACCCCGTTGTAATAATTGCTCTGGCGTAATTAGCTCAACTTTTTCAAGCTCCGAGATAATTTCATGAAGATATCCAACAGCAAGCTTTTGCGAGTCAAAAGCCCAATATGTGGTAAATAGACCACCTTTCTCGCGAGTCTGAAATCGAAATAAATAATAACCTTGCTCAAGTTCCTTGATTGCACTCCGAACACTTTTATTTCCATCATTTGAGCCGATTTCTATGCTTTTTAAGCTCACCTCAAAGTCATTGCTGTAACTCTCTAAAACGGCACCTAATCCCTTTGCTTTTAGACTTAAACTGCGATTTCGCAACATATTTACATGCACTTGAGCATATTGATTTTCTTTCTTTTTTAGCTTAATTTTCATTTTTAGTGCCTTTTTTATTTACTTTTGATATGTTGCAATTGATGCAGTTCATGTGGTTGTGTATTAAGTCTTAGTTCTCTAATTTTAGTCGAGGCGACTAACTTGCTACTTCTACTATGTTGCCATTTATGTAATCTTCTATCCATTCTTTTTTATACACGCAGACATTCCCGACTTTTGAGAATTTAATTTTGCGAGCAGTTCTCAAATTTCTGAGAGTTGTTTTTGAGATTGGCAATAAGCCATCTATTCCTTTAGAGACTTCTTCTGTTGTGTAGTATTCTTTTTTTCTATTTTCCTGCATTTTATATTTCCTTGTTTTACATAAGATAGTAATAATTACTATTTTTGTTTATTTTATATGTTTTAAACTTAATTCAAACTAAATTGAGTTTAATCTTTAGGTATGTTACTGTACTTTTCTTATTTTTTATTCCTTTTATTCTTATTATTAAAACATATCTATATTTTATAGTCAAGTTATTGTTTTATTTAATAATTTTTGTTTGTATTTTTTTTGAGATATAATTATGAATTATAAAAGGACACTAAAAATGGACAACAAAACGCTAATGAGTACATTTTTCGGCTTTTCGCCGGCCACTTACTATAGTTGGCGGCGAGAAAGACGCCCGGTAATTTTATTTTTTGAGAAATATTTTCAAAAAGAAGAGTTAGAAGAGTTTTTAGAGACCGGTAAAATTAAAAGACTTGATAATTATTATAATTCACTCATTATATTTGTGCCGGCAGATGGTCAATTATTGCAGTTCGAGATTAAAAAAGATGAGTTTGACGTTGAGCTGTGGCAAGCTAGCAACATAATGCAGCGTGGGTTTAGCGCCAAGCGAGAAGGTGTTTTGAAATTTAAAAAAACGACCGACAAAGATTACAAGTATAAACTCGACAAAAAATTAAAAGAGCTAATTGAATCTCAACCAGATAAAAAACTAGCCTTCTTTATTAAATAGTTCATGCGCATGCGAAAGGAGATATGATTTAAGGATACAAAAGTCTAAAATATCTCCGGAGTGAGTAGGTTATGCCTACACCGATACCTGCACTTTTACGCCTACAGGTACGGCGACAACTTCTTTTTCAAGTTTCCACCTATAAAATTTATTGAGATTGATCTGACTGAAATCATTGTGACCATGCTTTTTAAGCTCAACTTTATTTGTTTCTGTAATTGGTTATATACTTAATAATATTGAGTTTAGATATTATTTTGAAAGAAAATAAAAAGGAGCAATATTTGAAACAGGTAATAAATGAAACTATAGAAGCATTACAAAATAAAGCTAAAGATGTAGGTGCAAGCGATGATGAAATAATTAACTGTGGGAATAATGAGGAATGTTTAAAAAGATTGATCGATAGATTAATCAACGAACAGAGCGATGAGGAACGGAAATCAGAGATGCAAAAAATATTAGAGCAATCACAACATAAACAAGATTTAGTAAACTAAATAAGCAAATAGTTTTAATTTACAACAGTATGTTATAATAACATCATAATAAAATTAAATTTAAGGGGTTTAGAATGCACTCTTTAGTATTAAAAGTAGATAATGGGTTTTATGCGCAGCTCCTGTCTTTTTTAAATCAAAACAAGCGACAAGTAAATATACTTGAAGATATAGAAGACGACGGATATCCATCTATTTCAAAAGATGAAGCAAGAGAAAGAGTATCAGCGGCAGTAGAAGAATACAGAAGCGGGAAGATGAAAACAGTGCCCTACTCTCAAGGTATGGATGAAATCGATAATTGGTTAAATAGCCTTTAATGAGAATAGAAAAAAATCCATCTTTCAATGATAAACTTTTCTCAATTTTAAAATATATTGCTATCAACAACCCTGCAAACGCTAAAAAATTCAAAAAAAAATTAGATGAAAAAATAACTGCTCTTGTAAACATGCCTTTCAAATATAGACAATCAATACATTTTGATGATTTAAACACAAGAGATTTGATTTTTAAAGGTTATACCATACCCTACATCATAGATAATAACGTGATAATCATTATTGACATATTTAAATGGGAAGATAAATAAATCTACTACTTGTTGCGGTAAATGTTGCGGTAAGGCTTTTTTAAAAGCTTTAAAACCTCCTAAAATAGGCACTTAAAAGCATATCAAGTTTACCTCGACAAGGTAAAAGTCACTGGTTCGAGTCCAGTTGTGAGCACCATCATTCGTTACTACTTCATTACCTCAATTTAAAAATCTCATCTTAGTATATAGTTTACTTACTTATTCTCATAATGATACTCACTATAAACTATCAATTCAATGCTTTTTTGTAACTATTTTATGGTATCATTTTAGCATGAGTAAGAAAGATAAACTATTAAGCAGATTTTTAAAAGTGCCCCCAAATAAGGATTTAACATTTGACGAACTTCAAACTCTGCTTATCAGTCTTGGTTATGACAATATAGAAGGTAGCGGCTCTGCCGTAAAGTTTTACAACAAAGAGAAAGACAATCTCATAAACTTGCATAAACCGCACCCTAGCAACATCTTAAAAATCTATCTTGTAAAACAGATCCAAACCAAGCTAAAGGAGATAATATAATGGCAAATACAATCGAATATAAAGGCTATATCGGTTCAATAGAGTATTCTAGTGATGACAAACTCTTTTTTGGAAAAGTAGAGCTTATCGATGATTTGGTAACCTTTGAAGCAGATAGCGCAAGTGAACTAGAGACAAACTTTCATAATGCTGTCGATGAGTATCTGCAAACATGTAAAGAGTTAGGAAGAAAGCCGCAAAAGACTTATAAAGGTGTATTTAATGTCAGAATCGACCCCAAGTTACATCAAAAAATACATCAAGAAGCACTTAAAGCAGGCGTTTCTTTGAATGCCTTTATTCAAAATTTATTGAAAACAAAAATCCATTCTGCATAAAATATAAACTTGCTGTGACGTTGCAGTAAGTTCTCTAACTTTCACTTATCCCTTTTGCACATATATATCCGCTGCTAAATGCCCATTGAAAATTGTATCCGCCAAGCTCACCCGTTACATCAACGACTTCGCCAATAAAGAAGAGTCCTTTTACATCTAATGCTTCCATACTGTATGGATTTAGCTCTTCACTCAAGACTCCGCCGCGGCACACTTCAGCTTTTGAAAAACCGAAATTTCCTGCAGGCGCGAACTCGTAATCGTGAATACGTGCTAACTTCTCTTTTATCTCATTTGTGACCTTTTTGCACTCGATATCTTCTATATCAAGAGCTGCCAAAAGTGCTTTTGAGAGTCTTTTTGGAAGCGGTATAACTGAACTTAGCTGTTTTTTACTTCCTTTAATAAGCTCTAAAATATTATTATCGGGAAGAAAATCAATCGAAATATTTCCCTTTTGCCAGTAGAGCGACGCTGAGAGAACTACGGGGCCGCTTATGCCTTTGTGAGCAAAAAGAAGCTCCTCTTTTAGGATTTTGCCATCAACCTTTATATTAGCATAACAGCTAAGCCCGCTTAGCTCTTTCATCCAAAACTGCTCTTTTTGAACGGTAAGCCCGACAAGTGCGGGAGAAAACTCTTTTACTTTTATGCCAAAACTCTTTGCGATTTCAAGACCGATATCACTTGCACCTAGATTTTTATAGCTTTTGCCACCAGTTGCCACGACTACTTTTTTGGCTCTAAAGTGCTCTTTGAGAGTTTTTACTTCAAAAATATCACCCTCTTTTTTTACCCATAAGATCTCACTGTTTAAAAAAAGATCTACGTTCTTTGTATGTTTTTTAAAGATACTTATTATCTCATCTGATGAGTCTTTACAGAAGTAGTAGCGCTTTTTTCTCACTACGGGTTCAAGGTCGTTCTTGTGCAGATATTCAAGCAGGTCATCTCTTGAAAAGGTCTCAAAAACATTAAATATAAACTCTTTATCGCCGTCGTAATTGTCTCTGCTTAACTGTGTGTTCGTAATATTACATTTTCCGCCGCCTGAAATTTTCAGCTTCTGGGCAACTTTACTATTTCCATCAACTATTGCGACACTTAGCTTTTTGTCCAAATTTGAGGCACACATAAGTCCGCTTGCACCTGCGCCGAGTATTAAAACATCATATATCTTCATGTCGAAATTATACTTTATGGCACCTTTAGCTATAATACGAAAAATATTTAAAAGTGGAATTAATGAGCAATAAACTTCATATCGTATCT
>NZ_JAVVFL010000120.1:0-7098 GCF_032250635.1 Sulfurimonas sp. | reverse complement strand
GCGCGGATTTGATAGGGGTAGGACTCACTTCCATAGGCGAAGGAGTTGATTACTACGCGCAAAACTTTAAAGAGATGAGAGATTATGAAGAGGCTATTGACGCTCTCAAACTTCCATTTGAGCGCGGTGTTGTATTGAGCGATGATGACCAAATCAGACAGTATGTAATCATGGAACTTATGAGTAACTTCAAACTTGATATAAAACGATTTGAGAAACTCTTTAATATTAATTTTAAAGAATATTTTGCAGATGCTCTCATTGCGCTTAAGCCTTTTGAAGAGGATGAACTTCTAAGTATGGATGATGATTTTATAAAGTGTAGCGAGACGGGAACACTTCTTATAAGAAATATTGCGATGCCTTTTGATGCCTACATGAAAAAACATGCAGCAAGTTCTAAAACATTCTCTAAAACGGTATAGCAATGGACAAAACCGCGCAGGAAATTTTTAACTTTGGCGCTACAACCGATGAGTGCATAAAGTGCGGAAAATGTATCCCCGTCTGTACGATTCACAACGTAAACGCAGATGAGGTTACCTCTCCAAGGGGATTTTTAGACCTTTTAGGAGCGTACCAGAGAGGCAATCTAGAGTTAGATGAAAATGCAAAAGCCATCTTTGAGAGCTGTTTTTTATGTACCGCATGCGTTGAGGTGTGTCCAAAATCGCTTCCTACTGATATGGTCATAGAGCAGGTACGCGCAGATATAGGCAAAAAATTTGGCATTGCATGGTACAAAAGAGCTTTCTTTTTGCTTCTTCGCCACCGCTGGCTCAATGATTTAGCATTTAAGTTAGGCTGGGTATTTCAGACATGTTCGTTTAAGATTCAGGCAAACAAGGACTCTATGACCTCACGCTTTAATCTGCCTATGCTAAAAGCCGACAGAGTGCTTCCTAGTCTTAAAAAAGTGTCATTTTTGAACTCCCATAAAGAGAACATAGACAACGGCGGCAAAAGAAAAGTGGCTGTTTTTATAGGGTGTCTTGGCAACTACAACTATGTAAACGTAGGTAATTCGCTTTTGGAAATTTTGGAGCATTTAGAAATTGACGCATTTTTAGCAAAAGACCAGAAGTGCTGCGGGGCACCTGCCTATTTTACGGGAGATTTTTACACGGTCGATTATAATGCAAAATTCAATATAGAGTATTTTGAGAGTTTTAGCAAAAATGTTGAGGCGATTATCATCCCTGAAGCGACATGTTCGGCGATGCTCAAAATTGACTACGAGCACTATTTCCATGACCAGCCGGAGTGGAAGGCAAGGGCGGTTGCGCTGAGGGAGAAAATCTTTATGGCGACCGAATGGCTTGAAAAACATACTGAGCTTAGCAAGATACTCGCATCCAAGAAAAAAGACCCAAAAATAGTGACCTATCACGATCCGTGTCATGCAAAAAAGATGCAAGGAATTCATATGGAACCTAGAGCACTTATAAGTAAAAACTACGATATTGTTGAGATGAGCGATTCAAATACATGCTGCGGATTTGGCGGCGTGACTATGCAGAGCGAGAAGTACCATTTTGCAAAAGCAGCAGGAATCCCAAAAGCCGATATGATTAAAAAAACAGGGGCTGATGTGGTTAGTTCGGAGTGCAGCGCATGTCGTATGCAGATAAACGCTTCCATGGGCTACGTGGATGCTCCGCAAATCTTTAAAAATCCAATAGAGCTTATTGCTGAGGCGCTGAGAAACTAGTGGATATGTCTGCTTGGAACAATATATATGAGACGTTTGATCCCGTAGCATTTCATCTATTCGTCATTCCCGTGCACTGGTATGGGATTATGTATGTTTTAGCGCTCTTGAGTGCTCTTTACATCGGAAAATATTTTATCAAAAAAGATAATATTGATTTTGGTACAAAAGGCATTGACCTCTACTTTATTTATGTAGAGATTGGTGTTATTCTGGGTGCAAGACTTGGCTACATCCTATTTTACGATCCTCAAACACTCTACTATCTCTCTAATCCATGGCAGATATTTAACCCATTTGTAGATGGCGAATTTGTCGGTATAAGAGGTATGAGCTACCACGGTGCCGTGCTTGGTTTTTTACTAGCAACATATCTCTACTCCAAAAAGCATAAGATAAAGATGGGCAGGATAATGGACTTGGTCGCAATAAGCGTACCACTTGCATTTGTATTTGGTCGTATAGGAAACTTCCTAAACAAAGAGCTTATAGGACGCGAAACCGATGTGCCGTGGGGGATTTTGGTTGATGGTGTTTTGCGCCATCCTTCACAGCTTTATGAGGCGATTTTAGAAGGGTTCGGTGTTTTTGCAGTCGTTTATATCTACAGAAGATTTCAAAGCTACAGCGGAGAGCTTATTTTGGTTTATGGCATCAGTTATGGATTGTTTCGCGCTGTCGCAGAGATCTGGCGTGCTCCGGATAAGCAGATAGGGTATGTCTGTTGCAACTTCATAACGCAGGGACAGGTCATGAGTCTGGCTATGAGTTTAGTAGGTGTTTTTGCATGGGTCTATTTTAAAAACAGAAGTGTTAAGATTTAGGCTCTTCATCTTTAGGCACGTCGCGTTCTTGGCTTTTATGTCTTCTGAAAAAACCGTTTTTTCGCAAATCTTTATCTCTTCTAATCGAGCTTCTCCATTGGTGATTTACAAGGTAATAAGCCAAAGAAGAGACGGAGATAGAGTAAAAAGCGGTTCCCACATAAAGCGGAATAAAAATATTTCCAATATTTTGTGAAAACCACTCAACGGTAAGCTCTACATCCGTAGTTTCCATGCCAAGAAAAAAACTTCCCGTCAAATACTCAGCGTAGTACATAAAAGGCATCGTAAAAGGGTTGCTTAGCCAGCACATCGCAAGGGCTATAGGCACATTAAACCTTGTAAAAGGTATAAATGCCACAACCGCAAGCATCTGCATCGGCATGGGGATAAATGCTATAAAAAGTCCTATAAAAACGGCTTTTGAGACCATTTTTCTGTTTGCTGATAGGTACTCAATGGGAACATTATATTTTTGAATAAAAGTTTTTAATTTTTCATTTGTACTTAAATTTTTAAAGATTTTTCTGATCATAGTTTATGCCATTTTGAAATGTGGGATGATTATAGCCATAAAAAACTTATTTATTTAATAATATGTTAAAATTGCACTATTAATATGAAAGTAGGTAAGCTATGTCATTCGAAAAATTGGGAGTTATAAAGCAGCTTCTTAGCGCCATAAAAGATTTGGGCTATGAAAAACCTACAACAGTACAAACAAAAGCAATCCCGTTGATTTTGGCAAAAAGCGATGTTTTTGCAACGGCTCAGACGGGAACCGGAAAAACTGCCGCATTCGGTCTTGGTATGCTTCAAAGACTCAGAAAAACATCTGCTGATGAAAACAGAGTACTGCGAGGGGTTATTTTATCTCCAACCAGAGAGTTGTCTCTGCAGATTTATGATGATTTGCAAAATTTTGCAAAATATATGCCGCTAAATATTGCCGTTTTAGTCGGCGGAAAAGATTTGGAGTTGCAGCAGAGACTTTTAAAAGAGGGAGTTGATATCATAATCGCAACACCCGGCAGAATAATCGAACATATAGGGAAGGGTTTAAACCTCTCGCATGTAGAAATTTTTGTTCTTGATGAAGCCGACAGAATGCTCGATATGGGTTTTGTAAAAGAGATAAAGACGATTCATCCGCTTCTGCCAAAGAGACATCAAACGCTTCTTTTCTCAGCTACCTATAGCGACAAGGTAAGAAAATTATCAAAACTTCTTCTTACAAAACCTGCTTTTATAGAGGCTTCAAAGAAAAACTCTACCGTTGATACCATAAATCAGGTTGCCTATTTAGTTGACACGGACAAAAAAGCCCAGCTTTTGGCTTATATAATCGGTTCGAGAAACTTTAGACAGGTACTCGTTTTTACAAGAACAAAAGCGAGTGCGGATGAGCTTGTAATCGAGCTTAAAAAAGACGGTCTTAAGTGCGGCATCATACATGGCGATAAAACACAGGCAAACCGCCTAAAAACTCTAAATGATTTTAAAGAGGGCAAAATCAAGGTTCTTGTCGCAACCGATATAGCTTCAAGAGGTTTGGATATAGAAGAGTTGCCTTTTGTCATCAACTATGAGCTTCCTTCAATCCCTGAAGATTATGTCCATAGAGTAGGGCGAACAGGTCGCGCAGGACGAGAAGGAATGGCGATAAGTTTAATCGATATCTATGAAAAGTATGATATGAAAGCCATTGAAAAGCTTATAGGGATGAAAATACCTCAAGAGACAGTGGCGGGTTTTGAACCTGACCCGACTATTCGTAGAAAAGATGAAGATGAGATAAAACTCAAGAGCGAGCATAAAAAAGTAGAGATAAAAAGAGCTAAAAAACCTTACAAAAAACCTCAAAAAGCCCAAAAGAGCGAAAAAGGCGAAACCTATAAAAAGCCGGTAACTACAAAAAAAAGAAAAACTACAAAGCGCGGTTAATCACTGTTGTTAGAGATTTTGTACAGAGATGAGTACCTAGTGGCGATAAATAAGCCACCCGGTCTTTTGGTTCATCGCTCCCCCATTGACAGACATGAGACAGAGTTCGCGGTGCAGATTCTTCGAGATCAGATCGGAGAGTTTGTCTACCCTGTTCATCGTTTAGACAAGCCGACATCTGGAGTTCTTCTTTTCGCACTTGACAAAGAGAGTGCAAAGCTTATGGGTGAGCAGTTTCGCGCAAGAGAGACCAAGAAAAGTTATGTTGCAGTTGTCCGCGGTTATATAGAAGAGAGCGGAGTAATCGAGCATGCATTAAGCGTGAAACTTGATAAAATTGCAGACAAAGACAGTTTGGATGACAAAGAGGCTCAAGATGCAACAACCCACTACAGAAGAGTTGCAACGGTTGAGATTCCCTACGCTGTAGGAAAGTATGATAAAACCAGATACTCTCTTGTAAGCCTAGAGCCGCAAACCGGACGAAAACATCAGCTCCGCCGCCACATGAAACACATTTCACACCATATCTTGGGCGATACAAAGTACGGAAGAGGCGAACATAACAAACTAATACGAGAAGCGTTCAACTGCCACAGAATGCTTCTGCACGCAATCACACTTCAGATCAAGCATCCACATAGTAACGGGACACTCATTATTAAAGCACCTTTAGATGAGAGTTTTAACTCAATATGCAAGTTTTTCAACTGGCATCTTTGATATAATTGCACTAATTTTACACAGGAGCAACCATGGAAGCAATCTATCCATACGCACATATAATTCACCTAGTTTTGGCAATCATATTTTTGGGCTATGTTTTTACCGACGTATTTATGATTTCAGCACTCAAAAACAAGTTTGGCAAAGAGACAGATGAGAAGATCAACCAGACATTAGGCTCTAAAAGCTTCAAAATTTTCCCTATCTCGTTGCTTATTATAGTTTTAACAGGCGGCATGATGATGTCGAAGTACATTAACTCAAATGCAGGCTTTTTCGAGACAGATTTGCAAAAACTTCTAGTCATTAAAATCGTTTTGGCGTTAATTATAGCTGCGGGTGTGCTGTTTAATCTTTTTATTAAATTTACTGGTCGCAAAAAACCTCAGTTTATGCAGGAGCATTTTCATAAAGTAGTTTTGGTTTTAGGATTAGGTATAGTAGTTTTAGCAAAAATGATGTTTAGCGCGTAACTATTTTATAAGCAGTTAAATGAATAAAATAAAACTTATAACTGTTGCTCTTGTCGCTATTATACTATTTATGATTATTACAAAAGAGAGAGATGGCAACTCGTCGCTCATCGAACTAAGCAGCCACTCAACGATACTTGCCTTTGGCGACAGTATCACCTACGGCTTCGGTGTTGCAGAGGAAGCCAGTTACCCCGCACAGCTTCAAAAAAGAACAGGCGTTCGTGTTATAAACGGAGGCATTTCCGGAGAAGAGTCATCTGAGGGACTAAAGCGGCTTCCAAAGCTTTTAGAGCAAAAACCAGACTTGGTTATACTCTGCCACGGCGGCAACGACATTATCCAAAAACAACCAGAAGAGAAGTTAAAAGCCAACCTTACCCAGATGATAGAGACCATAAAGAGAAGCGGAGCAAAGGTTCTGCTTGTTGGAGTTCCAAACTTCGGTCTGCTGGGATTTAAAACACACCCCATCTACGCTGAAGTCGCCGAGCAGACAGGGGTCTTTTTTGAAGAGGATGTCCTGCCGGAAGTACTATCAAAAAATGAGTTTAAAATCGACTACATTCACCCGAATGAAAAAGGGTATGAGATTATGGTCGATGCGTTTGTGAAGCATCTGAAATTTATTTAAAAGTAGATAATTATTACTCAACATATATGCTATCAGTCTGATTGTAGAGTCTAAAATTAGGGCTCGTTGTTCTATTGCCGTCTCTGCAGTGCACCTCATAATTTTTATGAAATGTGTAGCTGACAAAAATACCTTCACCGCTCTCATTGCAGTTGGTTAGTGCAGGGGTTAATGTATAATTTGGGATAATATCAGTAAATTCGTCTAGATTAGCGTCATAATCTGCAAAAGCAACACTGCCGTTATGACCGTCTTCTACTGATTTAAGCCAGATAGCAGGACCCACAGATCTATTGAGTGTTCCTACAAAAGATTTTAGCTGAGTCTCTTTTGCATATTTTGCCATATTTCCCATTCTTACGATTACAACACTGGACAAGACACCCAAAATAATAATAACAAAGATTAGCTCAATTAAGTTAAAAGCGGCTCTTTTCATAAAGCACATCCTACTTTAATGGCAGAAAAATTTTCCATATTTTCTTTGGCTTCTTCTAAAATTGTACATGGAGTGTCGCTGTCACACGACGCAATACCTATGGATATTTGAAGTTCAATCTTACTCTTTGAAAGTTTTGATTGTAACTCCTTTTGCAGCCTGAGTGACATTTTTTTTATGTTTGCCAATGATGCATCAGGCGCGATCGAGGCGAAACAATTTTTGTCAATCCTGCATACCGTGTCGCTGTGTCTAAAGAAATGGCTAACAATACTGCTAAACTCCTTTAGAGCCTTTTCAAAATCTGCTTTGTTTAATGAGCTGTTTTGCTCATCATAGTTGTTTAT
>NZ_JAVVFL010000119.1:0-7147 GCF_032250635.1 Sulfurimonas sp. | reverse complement strand
CTTATCAGGATTGTAATTCTCTTTAGCATCCCAGAGAAGAACTTTTGCAAAGCCTTTTTCTTTTTTCTTTTTAATTTCAGCAGTTTTATTATAAACACGTAAATGATAATTTCCACCACCAAAAGTAAATCCCGTGAAGCTTGTTAAAGAACCGTAAACGCTTGCTTTTGAAAAATCGTCTATTTCCTCATGCGTTTGAGCAATTCTCGCTCTTGACTTCATTCTAAAGAAATCCAAGTGAGAAAAGTTATAGCCCTGAATATCCGTAGCTAAATGAATTTCGCTTATCTTGATTTTATAAGCTTCAAGAATTTCAGAACCTATAAATTTATTTACAAGTTTTATAGCCTGCTTGTAACCTTTACGTGCTAGAAATTCAGCCCTAAACTCAACCTTGATGATAGGACTAGCAGACAATACACTTTTTGGTTTTTTAAACGCTACAGAGATATCATTGTTCAAAATAACTACACTAAAACCACTAATAGCACTTGAAATAACATTGAACTTATCTACACCGATATCTATATTTATAGATTTAGAATCTTGATAATCGTTACGAGCAAGCTGAGCCTCTTTTTTTAAAGATAAAAGTTTGTCAACAAATTTGATATAACTATCAAAACCCTCTTGAGAAATTGAAGCATCTACATAGTAATGAAATTTTAAAGTGTCAACGTGTTGTGAAATTATTTCGACCATTTAACTAACCCTTATGGAAATTTTTTTTGACTAATTAACCCCCCTTGTTAAACCAGTGGGGGAAGAACTAAAAAAGCGTATTTTCTGAAAATAATCTAGTACGCTCACGAGCCTCTTTTTTATCTTGCAAAACTTCTTTATACTCTTTTGCAGAAATTTTCCTAACTAAATCTTCCGAATGAATACCAACAAAATAACGATTACAGTTTTTATAATACAATTTAAACTCATGCTCAAAATAATCTTCTTGTATACTATGCTTTACATAATAAGAAACATTATGAACAAAATAAGGTACTTTAGTACCTGAGTCTAAAAAATTAATGTAATCGTTATATAGCGACATCTATAAGACTTTAAAGAACCGTATAATGAGTATAAATGTCTTGAACATTGCCAAACTTAACACCTTTGTGACCATCAAATAATGCTCTGTTACCAACGTCCAAACTGTTATACCAAGAAGCTTCAATAGGCAAATCTAACTCCCCACCCTCAAACGCAATATTTAAATAATATTTAGGCTCCCAGAATTGAGCTTGACCGTTTTCATCCAAAACAGGTTCATCGGTATATTTACCGTCAACACGTTTCATTTTCATCTTAGGATCTGTTTTTCGTTTTTCACGAACAATTCCAGCTATAGAAATTTTGTTTGTACTGATACGCTCTAAGTAGATACGCGTCTGCTCTTGTACATCCGCTATAGTTAAAGGCTTTGTATCAAAGTCTTGTTCATTGTCATTTACCGCTTTACCCATTTTGTAACTCCATTTTTTATTTTTTTTTGAGCCATGCTCATATCTCTATATTTTTTATATAGAGAAATCAACATGCCTGCTTAGATAATTCTTTTTTTATACGATAGTAAATAGAAGAACGGTCAACATCCATACGAGAAGCAAGACTATATACGGTTATTTTTTCGCCAGAAGCCAACATTAAAAAAACAGAAGATAAAAGCTTTTCTTCAATACTCATTTTTTTAATTCTCTCTTTTTGTATTGAGCCAGCTTGATAACTATAGCTCTAAGCAGATGAGACATAACAGCAACTAAAGCAACTTTTGAGGGTTTGCCGTTTGCTTTTAGTCTTAAATATTTTTCTTTTAAAATCTGATTACTTCTAATTGAAGGAACGGCAGACATATAGAGAAGTTTTAAAATTTGAGCGTCGCCGTGTTTAGAAATTTTGTCTTTTTTATAAACAGAAGTTCCGCTCTGGTAAGAGATAGGATTTAATCCGAAAAATGCGTTAATCTGCTTTAGTGTAAATTTATCAAAGTGGTCATAAATATGAGGGATTAAATAGATTAGAAGTTTATCGCCTACACCAGAAATATCTCTTTTTATCTTTTTTGCCTCAGGACATGTAGTGTACAAAAGGGTTATTAATTTATCCTCAATGCGAGATTTAGTGATAATCAAATATTTTTCAACGTCATATAAATCATCTAAAACATCAGAACTTACAGGATAAAGTTTTATAGCATGTATAGAATTTTTTGTTTGTCGTATTTGCTTTTGAAGTAAAGTAAGTGAAGATAAAAGAGGCTTAAAGAGTTCACGCGTAGGGTATGATAAATATTCAGTTAAATCGCCATCTTTTAAAAATCTGGCAATAGCGTAACTGTCTGTTTTATCTGTTTTACCATGTATATTCAGAGATTTTCGGAAATTAAATACTGAAGTAGGCTTGATAATGTACGGATTAACACCGTTATCGAAAAGATATTTTTCTAACTTTTTATGATAATTTCCAGTGCTCTCAAATCCAAGACTATCAACTTTAAAATTACTGTAAAGAGTTAAAAGATTAAAAAATCCATCATCATTGTTTTTGTATATGTGATAATAAGGCTCATTCTGTATGAGTAAACAACAATCTAGCGTGTCTTTTGAAACATCAATACCTAGTAAATTATTCATAGTGAGACCTTTATTTTCTATATGAGCTTAAAGCCCTTAATTCCGTCAAAGGTATTTCACTAGCCTTATTTTAGTTACGAGCTAAGAGAACTCTATTCGATATTTAGGCTTTTAGTGTGAAATAATAATATAAACTGTCTTGGAAAATAACTTTTTTTCGTAGGACGGTTTATATATGGTTAGTATTATAGAAAATTCGATATAATATTTTTTGTTAAACTGCTTTAAAGGTTGATGATGGGAAAGTATGAGCTCATAACAGAGTATCTACAATATTTTTTGGACGATGAAGTTCGTAAAACAGGCATTCAAAACGTCGTTTTAGGACTCAGCGGCGGCATCGATTCAGCTGTTGTTGCCGTGCTTGCCCAAAAGGTATTTAAAGAGAACCTCTTATGTGTAAAAATGCCTTCTCACTACTCGTCGCAAAGCTCTTTGGATGATGCGGATGAGCTTTGTGCTGATTTTAAATTAAATGCCGTAACGGCATCTATTGAGCCGATGCTTAGAGCCTATGAAGAGCTGAATCCCGATATGGACAATCTGCGACGCGGAAACCTCTCGGCAAGACTTAGAATGAGCACTCTTTTTGATATTTCTGCAAAGCAAAAAGCTTTGGTTTTGGGAACTAGCAATAAGAGTGAGTTAATGCTTGGCTACGGAACGCTTTACGGTGATTTGGCTAGTGCGCTAAATCCTATAGGCGATCTTTACAAGAGTGAGATATATGAGCTTGCGGAGTATTTGGGTGTAAGCAAAAGCATTATACAAAAAGCACCATCTGCAGATTTGTGGGCTGGGCAGAGTGATGAGGCTGATTTGGGCTATAGCTACGCCGACCTTGATGAAGCGCTAAAATATTATGTTGAAGATAGACTGAGCAAAGAAGAGATTGTGCAAAAGGGTTGTAACGAGAGTATGCTAGATATGATTGTAGAGCGTATTTTTCGCAACCAGTTTAAGAGGAAAATGCCTCTTATTGCCAAGTTGACATCCAGAACAATAAACCATGATTTTAACTATCCAAGAGATATAACACTATGAAGGAACAGAGAATGAAAATTGCATTTTGTAGATATGAGAGCAGCAGAGAAGCACACTCAAACGTAAGTGACGTGCTAGATGGAGAAGATATAGACCAAGTTGAAGAGCTTGAGAGTGAATTTGCTTCGTACATAGGTGTTGATTATGCCTTGGCAACATCACATGGGACTTCGGCTCTTCATTTGGCAATGCTTGCAATTGACTTAAAAAGAGGGGACAAAGTAGTCTGTTCCGTAAATGCGCACCCTAACGTTCCGGAAGTTGTGCGTCATTTTGATGCTGAGCCTATTTTTATAGACATTGATTCTGAGAGTTATAATATAAATCTGGATAAGCTAGAGGCATATTTAGAAGAGAACAGCGCAAAAAAACTAAAAGCCGTTATTGTTACGCATGTAGCAGGGCAGTGTGTTGATCTAGACAGACTTTATGCGATGGCAAAGAGATACGATGTAAGAATCGTAGAAGATGCTTCTGAAGCACTGGGAGTAACCTACAAAGGCGATAAAATTGGTTCAACAGGAGCTGACATCACCTGTTTTAACTTCTCTGCTCATCTAAAAAAAGATGTTTGCAACGGTGGTATGCTTGTTTCAAATTCTGCAAAGATTATAGAGCGCGCAAAACTGCTTCGTTCACATGCTATGAAAAGAGATAAGGACTCTCTGGAGTATATCTATGATGTGGTAGATATCGGATTTGACTACACTATGAGTCAGTTAAGTGCTGCGTATATTAGAGCGCAGATAAAAGAGCAGGACAGGAATCTACAAAGAGTGCAAGAGATAGCTCAGATGTACAATAAGGCTTTTGGAGAAGTAGAGCATGTTATGATTCCAAAACCTCAAAGAGATGACCATCCTTACTCTTTATATATCATTAAGGTAGATAAAAACAGAGACTCTTTCGCGCTTGAGCTCAAAAAACATGGTGTTGAGGTAGGACTTCACTATATCCCTCTTCATTTTTTGACCTACTACAAAAATAAGTACTCGCTTAAGGTAAATAACTTTCCGGTTGCGCTCAAAACATATCAGCAGGTTATGTCACTACCAATTTATGCAAGCATGGAAGATAAAGAGGTGCAGTACGTTATAGAGAAGATAAAAGTAGTAGCATCGACAAGAGTTTAAAAAGCAAAAAAATTGAAAAAAAAGCTAATCTTTTGGGTTGAAGAGTATTTCTACAACCCAAACTCCACTCAAAAACTTCTCTCTCTTTTACTTCTTCCTTTTAGTTTTATTTACTGTTTTTGCATGTTTTTACGCTTTAAAAGCAAAAAAAGCGAAGATTTGGGCGTAGATGTTATCAGCGTCGGAAACCTAAGTGTCGGCGGAAGCGGCAAAACCCCTCTAGTAACTGCTCTTGCGTCAAGATACGAAGATACGGCAGTGGTTTTAAGAGGCTATGGACGTGAGAGCAGCGGTCTTTTAGTGGTGAGCAGCGGCAGTGAGATTTTGTGCAACGTAGCCGCAAGCGGTGATGAAGCGATGATATATGCACACAAAATTCCAGGAGCAATCGTTATAGTAAGCGAAGATAGAAAAAAAGGGATACTAAAGGCTAGGGAGATGGGCGCGAAGATTGTCTTTTTAGATGATGCCTACTCAAAACATGAGATAAAAAAGCTTGATATCGTCATAGATGTAGAGAGTAAAAACTCCTCATGTCTGCCATCAGGTCCATTTAGAGAGCGACTTTGGAGTCAAAAAGAGGCTCTTGTCGTAAAAGAGGGAAGAGATTTTAAAAGAGTGGTTGAACTTAAAAATAAAAGTGATAAAATGTCGCTTATAACTGCCATAGCAAGACCTGAGAGACTTGATAGCTATCTGCCTGAGGTCGTTAGTAAAAACTACTTTGAAGATCATCACTCATTTACAAAAAGTGAAGTTTTTGATATTCTTCAAAGAGACAAAGCAGAGTCGATTTTGGTAACATATAAAGATTTTGTAAAATTAGAGCAGTTTGATTTAAAGCTTTCGTTGCTGGATATGCATGTGGAAGTTGAAGAAAATATTTTTAAAACAGTAGATGATTATAGGGGATTTGGTAATGCAAAAAAAGATTGAAACGGTTCAGACGCTTCTTGAGGCCTTGCCGTTTATAAAAGAGTTTAACAAAGAGATAGTAGTCATAAAATACGGCGGTTCGGCACAGGAGTCTACACAGCTCAAAGAGAGATTTGCGCAAGATGTTCTGCTTATGTATCTAGTCGGTATTAAGCCCGTTATCGTTCATGGCGGCGGCAGACAGATAAATGAGATGCTGGATGCGCTTAGTATCGTTCCTAAATTTATAGACGGGCAGCGTGTAACTTCAAAAGAGGTAATGCGCATAGTCGAGATGGTTCTAAGCGGAGAGATAAACAAAGAGATAGTCTCACTTCTAAACTCTCATGGCGCAAAAGCGATTGGAATCAGCGGAAAAGATGCGAAGTTTATAAGCGCTCGCGCAAAAGATTTCGCTAAATGGGGACTTACCGGCAATATAACAAACGTAGATGCCGATGTCATCACAAATCTCATCGCAGAAAAGTTTATCCCCGTAATTGCTCCAATAGCAGACGGCGGAGAGATGGGACACCCAGGTTTTAACATCAACGCAGACTTATGTGCATCCTATGTTGCCAAAGCCATAGGTGCAAACAAGATAATATTTTTAACTGATACCGCGGGAGTGCTCAACAAAGAGAAAGAACTTTTAAGCACTCTAAACAAAGACGAAGTAGAGGCTCTTAAGGCAGATGGAACAATCCACGGCGGCATGGTCCCAAAAGTGGATGCATGTCTTGAAGCAGTGGAGGGCGGTGTGCTTAAAGCTCACATCATTGATGGAAGAATAGAACATTCTCTTCTTTTGGAACTTTTTACATCCGCAGGTGTCGGAACGCAGATAGTTCTCTGATTTAGCTCTTCCTAGCCATTTTGTAAAAAAGTTTTTGGGTTGATATCTCTTTTGGTATCGGCTCACTGTGCAGAATATTTTGAGTCAGTATTTTTGCCAAGTAGGGACCGTAAACAAAACCTCTTGAACCCAATGCATTTATAACATACATATTTGGATAGTACTCTAACTTCTCAGGCGGGATTTTTGTTCCGTTTTTAATGGAAGGGTGTTTTTTGAGACTGCTCTCATAATCAACAACTTTGCCTATTACCGGAAAGTAGCTTTTTATGGTTGCTCTGGCACCTTTGTATATTTTTACAACCTCTAAATCCTCAAGTTTTATAAGCTCCTTCGCCTGTTTTAAAAGAGTCTGGGTCTGCATCTCATTGCTGCCTTCATAAAAAGCGCACTTATCACAGGTTGTAAGACACTCCATCTTGGCACTATCATGTCTCTCCTGCGTAGCCCCAATGGAGAGAGTTCCGTCTTGTTTGTTTGTTGAGACGGAGATAGATTTATGGATATTAAAAGGGACTTTAGTCGTTGTTTTTACATCTACTCTAAGCCCGAAAATAGGCGATATCTTC
>NZ_JAVVFL010000118.1:0-7279 GCF_032250635.1 Sulfurimonas sp. | reverse complement strand
CTTTATTTATATATCCAGTAGTATGCTCAAGTGCGCTGTAATAGCCTTTTCTGTCTGTGTTTATGGCACTTGACATAGAGTAGAGTCTTGAGATTTTGGAGTTTTCTATTTTTGAGAGTACCAAATCTGTTATAGCTCTTGCGATTCTTCCGTTTCCATCATCAAATGGGTGGATTACAACAAACCAAAGATGTGCTGTGCAGGCTTTTATCAAACTAGGTTCGGCAGCATTGAACCAATCTAAAAATCTCTGCATCTCATGCTCTAAGTCAGCTCTAGGCGGCGCTTCATAAAAAACCACCTCTCTGCCGCGCTCTATTCCTACTACTTCCATAGTCTCTTCGCCTCTAAATGATGCTGTATTTACCTTGCGTAATCCACTGTATCCTTTTGGGAAGAGAGCGTTGTGCCAACCAAATAGCCTCTCCATCGTCAACTCTTTGTCATAGTTAGTATTTGCATCTATAAGTATCTCTATAAGATAATCTGTCGCCTCATCTATTTTTTTATAGTTTATCTCTTTGAATCCAAGCTTTTTTTGAATTGAGGCTTTTACGCTATCGCGGTTTAGAATCTCTCCCTCTATGGCAGAAGTGTTTATAGCTTCATTCATCAAGGCTTCAAAGCGTCTTTGAAGGATATTGTCTTTATCTATGGTTTGTGCAAGAGCGATTAAGTATCCTTGTTCAAGAGAGACTTTTTGTGTCAAACTCTCTAATCTTTTTAGGTCATAGGTAAAGTTTGGATACGCACTTTGTTGCCAAATCCAGCGTTTCATAATCTTCTTTCCTTCTAATAGTATGATTCATATATATAATCATACCATAAATGGTGTGAATAAGTTGGCTATTTGTACCAAATTTTATATATGATAATGCAGTATCACTAAAACGCAACCACGCTTTCACCCGCATTTCTTATACTTTTTATAAAAATAAAAAGGGCGAAACAACGCCTGCACTCCCATATCTTGCAATTACACTATACCAAAGAAACAAGTAGAGCTGATGTCAAAAACACTCTACAGTGTGGTAGTTCTAAAATAATTAGACAGATTTAATAACCTATCATAGCAGGCTGTGAATATGAATGTGTATGGATTAATTAGCTAAAAAATTTGTTAAGAATATAATCTTACCTTTATCTATTAATGACTTCTATAAACCTGACCTATTGTAGGATTATTTACAATACCTCCAGCACTCATAAACTTGATTGGAAAAGACTTTCTATTTTTTCCATCAGTCGCTTTATATACTATAAAGTGCAGATGCGGTCCTCTTGTGTAGCCTGTTTTACCACTGTATCCAATTAGTTGAGCACGGTTAACTTTTTCTCCAACTTTTACAAGAACACCATTTTGTTTGAGGTGGGTATAAGAAGCAAGGGTTCCATCATTATGTTCGATGATAATTTCATTAGCATGTTTTTCAAACGAACGGTTTGCTCCGCCAGAGTTAGAGTCAGCTTTTGTTTTAACAACAACACCATCTCTGGCTGCATATACTTCTGTTCCTTCTTTCATCCCAAAATCTACAGCATACTGACTATTATTAAAGTGAGTAAATTTTCCATTAAAACCTTGAGAAACCTTTTGCACTGTTCCCGTCTTATATGGAAGTTTATAAATATAGCTATCGTCATGCTTTGCATCTTTTGAGCCGATTGTCCAGTCATAGTGAGCTTTGAAAGAAAATTTATTTTTTAAAATTTTAAGATGTAAAATTTCCTCTTTAGTGAAAGGTTTTATAACAAAAAGCAGAGGCAGCTTTTTATCAGCAGAGAGGTTGGTATAAGATGCATCATATTTTACGGTTATGCAAAAAGGATTTCTGTTTTGAGCATACACAACTACATCTTTTTCAACAACTTTGGCTTTTATGTTTACGCTATCATCAACTGCTAGTAAAGAGCTTAAAAACAGTATGGTAATTAAGAACTGTTTCATCGAACACTCATTCCTTCATCGAGGTATTTGATTAATGGATACAAGAAAAACTCAATTACACGACGTTTTCCGACTTTCATCTCAGCTGTAACACTCATGCCAGAGCGCAAGAAAACTTTCTCTGAGTTTACTGTTAAAAAGTGCTCTTTTGGTTCAATATATATCTCATACACCGGACCTAGCTTTTCATCATCTACTGAGTCGTCTGCTTTGTGTGTAACAACTCCATGAATCATTCCATACTTTTGAAAGTCGAAAGTATCTATCTTAACCGCTGTTTGCATCCCTTTTTTAATAAATCCACTATCTTGATTGAGTACAGTAGCTTTTATGATAAGCGGTGCGTCTTTTGGAATAACGGTAATAAGCTTTTCAGCAGGAGTAACAACACCGCCAACGGTATGTACATGTAATTTTCCTATATAGCCATCTACCGGTGAAATTAAACGCTGTTTAGATTGTTTAAATTGAATCGATTTTATCTCCACTTGAAGCATAGTTGCTTCTTTGCGCTTCTCTGTCAACTCTTCTAAAAGTTTATTTTTGTAGTCTTGGGTTATAAAAAGTATTTGTTCAATTAACTCTGTTTGCTTTGAGTCTAGCTCATTTACTTCATGTTTTTTTACTAATGTTTGTTCTTCATACTCTATAACATCTTTGCGCGCAGATTCATACTCTTCTTGGGTTATTAAATCTCTTACTTCAAAAAGACGTTCTGCCCGTGCTACTGCTGAATCTGACAATTTTTTAACACGGTCTATATTCTCGGTAATAGATTTTTTTTGAGAGTCTACTTGATTTATTTGCTGTGTTACCAGCTGTAGTTGTTGATGATAGCCTGAACGTTTAGTATCATATATCAATTTTTGAGTTGAGAGAAGATTTTTATCATTTGTAATTTTAGATGGATAAAATTCTTCATTTTTCACAAGAGCCGTTAATCTTGCCATCTCCACATCTAGCAACTCAAGGTTTTTAAGTTTTGAGTCAAGATTTGTGTCTGTAACAGATGGGTCAATTTCCATTAAAATCTGTCCTTTAGTTACGTAATCACCTTCAATTACAGAGATACTGCTGATAACTCCTGTTTCAATCGGCTGAAGAACTTTTATCTCTCCCAATGGTATCACTTTGCCTCTAGCCGTAACTACAACATCTATTTTAGCTAGAAAAAGCCAGAGAGTTGTAATTACCATAAAAGCAAGGATAGTCCACAACAAACCTCTACCTAAAGGACTTGTCGGCCGCTCCTCTATCTCAACCAGAAGAGGTCTAAATTCGTGTCTGTCTTTTGTGCTAAACATATCCATTTTCTCTCCTTTAATCTTGTTGTGTGTACAGCATATGATAGTAAGCATGTTGTTTTATTAGCTCATCATGAGAACCTTGTTCAACAATCTTACCTTTGTCCATAACTAAAATTACATCACAATCTTTTACCGTGTTAAGCCGGTGTGCAACCATAAACATTGTACGACCCTCTTTAATAGTCTTTAGATTGTTTTGAATGATTTTTTCTGATTCATAATCAAGAGCAGATGTCGCTTCATCAAATATCAAGATTCTTGGATTAGTAAGAAGCGCTCTTGCAATAGCGATACGCTGACGCTGGCCGCCTGAGAGTGCTGAACCGCGTTCTCCTACCTGAGTATCGTATCCTTCCGGCAGATCAGCTACAAACTCGTCTGCGCCAGCCATTCGTGAAGCAGCTAAAATATTCTCAATTGGAGCGTCAGGACGCGATAGCGAGATGTTGTCTTTGATACTGCCGCTAAAAAGATAGTTGTCTTGAAGTACAACACCAATATTATTTCTCAGCCACTTAGGATTCATATGACGTATATCAACTCCATCTATATGAATAGCTCCACCAGTTGGAAGATATAAACGCTGTAGGAGTTTGGCAATTGTACTTTTACCACTCCCGCTTCTTCCAACTAAACCTACGCTGTATCCGGCAGGAAAGTCTGCCGAGATACCTTTTAGTACCTGTGGGCTGTCTGGCGCATAAGAAAACTCAAGTTTTTCAAACTTAACTAAACCATTTATGTTAGGAAGAGTTATAGCCTTTTCATTTGTCTGTTCGGTCGGTGTATTTAGAATATCTCCCAATCTGTCAACTGAAAGAAGAGTCTGCTGAAACTCGTTCCATAGATTGACTAAACGCAGAACAGGCCCAGAAAACTGATTTGCAAACATCTGAAATGCTATAAGCTGTCCAACACTTAGTTTACCTTCAAGAACTAGGGTAACCCCAACATACAACATAGAGATTGTCATCAGTTTTTGCAATGCACCTGAAACGCCACCAAGGATGTTTGAGAGGTTTGTTAAGTGAAATCCGGCATTAACATATTTGGCAAGATAATCTTCCCATTTTTTCTGCATTGAGCCTTCTAGGGCTAAAGATTTTACAGTCTGAACACCGGTAACGGATTCAACAAGATAAGCGTTTGACTGTGCTCCCATCTGAAATTTTTCCTCTAAACGACGACGCAGTTCAGGGGTGATAAACAGATAAAGAAGAGTGATAATTGATACAAATACTAAAACAACCATAGTAAGTTTTACACTGTAAAGAAGCATTACTGCCACAAATACACCTGAAAAGAGTACATCAATAATAAGAGTGACCGATTTGTTTGCAATAAATTCGCGAATTTGGTCTAGTTCTCGTACTCGCGCTATGATATTACCAACTTTACGCTTCTCAAAATAGACAAGTGGCAGAGCCAAGAGGTGATGAAAGAGTTTTGCTCCTAGTTTGGCATCAATCTTTGAAGTTGTATGAGCGAACAGATAGTTTCGTATTAGATTTAACACCAGCTCAAACAGAGCCACGACAACAAATGCAATAGCTAAGACATCAAGAGTGGTCATAGAGCGGTGAACTAAAACCTTATCTAAGATAACTTGAGTAAAAAGCGGAGTAACCAGACCAAAGAGTTGAATTACAAATGATGCAATCAAAACCTCACTCATAACCTTTTTATACTTCATGATCTGATGAAAAAACCAGCCAAATCCAAATCTAATTTGCTCAGATAGAATTTTATGTTTAAGAACGATAACTTTTCCACTGCTTATTTCATTGTACATGTCATAAGAGAGAGTGTATGGTTCTTTGGAACTTGTGTCATAAACAAGTAGCTCTCTCTTCTCTTCATTTACTTGAACAACACTCATATACATGCCATCTTTTTTCAAAACTAAAAGAGGAAGAGGGTAGGCAGAGACAAGCTTCTCAATAGTCGTCTTTTTTATAGATGCACGAAAACCTTGGTATTTGGCAATACGGCATAACTCTTCAATTGATGGTTCATTATCGCCAAGCGCATACTCTTTTATAATACTTCTGCTATCTATAGAGATACGGTTTAGTTTACCTGCAACTTCAAGTGCTACTAGTGCTGAGTGCATTGAGATGCTCCTCTAAATAAAATATCTAAAGAAGCATTCTCGTAAGCCATATCACTCTGTTCTATCTTTAAGTTCAGTTTTCTCTCAAGAGCTTCAAGCATTGTATTTAATTCACTAATGCTGTCAACTTGATGGCTATCTCGCAGGCGGTTCATCATATTCACCTTCTGGGTTGTTTTATCATACATATTTTCGTCTTTGTCTTCTAAAGTTTTTAGGTGAGAGATTTTACTTCGTTTCATTTTGGCGTTATACTCATACTCGCGTTTATATAAGTCTCTCTCTTCTCTGATTCTCTGGAGTTCATACTGGAGTGTTTGAGATGTATTGCTGTATTTAAATCCTTCAAAGATATTCAAACGAATTGCCAAACCCAACTTCCAACTATTCTTTTTTATATTGTCAAATGATTCATATGCGTCGTTTGGATCTGAACCATACATGTAGTAGTTCCCATACATAGATAGTGTTGGATACTGAGAGTGAGTTAACATCAATATCTCCTGTTCCTTTTGCTTAACTTGCTCTAAATATTTATGTCCTAGTGTAGTCTCTTCAAAGTCATCAGTTAAGTAGTCAGAATGGCTGAATCCAATTGCCATTAGCTCAGTACTTTTCTCATCAAGCTCAACATGAGACAGACTGCTAAGATGAATAATGTCTTCTTGGTACTGTAGGAGTGCCAGCTCTATATCTTTCTCTAAATCGATGATAGTAATAGCTTCATCACCTAAGTCCAGCTTAGAGTATTTACCTGCTTTGTGAAGCCTCTGTTTTACATTGTATAAGTTTTGGCGGATTTGAAGCATTTCCTCTTTTATACTACTTTTAGTTTTTGATTTTACAGCACTGCTGTATCTGTCTAAAATAGTCTGATGAAGTTTTTTTTCCTCTTCACACCAGTTAAATTTTTTTATATTTACCTCTTTTTTTGCAATGAAAATACTATCTTCAGTTACTCCAAAATGGTAAAGTTCATGGTTTAAGTTTAAAGATAGAGAACTCTGATATCTGGTCCCACTTGTGATAACTGAGTCTCCAACTGACTCTGTACCTGAAGGCAAACCGTCCAAGTCTTTGTTGTACTCTGTGTTATAACTTAGCGCAAGAGTAGGGTAGTATTTTGCATAAAGAGTATCTACTTTGGAACTCTCTATATTTTCATCTGATTTAAACATTTTTAGTTTAATAGACTTGTCGCTTGCTGATTGTAAAAGCTCTTGGTAAGTAACTGTTTGCGCCTTAACAGCGAGGTTAAACAGTAATAGTAATGGTATAAAATAAATCAAATACACTCCTTGAAAATTATAACTATTAATTAAGAAGTTAGTTTAACTTAACCTTGCTTTGAATTATAGTCAAGTGATTATATTTTAATATTTTTAGTGTTTTATGTAACCAAAGTTAACAATTAATATTATTTATAGTATAAAATACGATAATACATAGACAAAGAAAACTTAAGAAAGTAAACTAATCTTCAATTATCAGTATATGTGATAAAACTAATTGACATGTAAGCTATATGTAGATTTGTTTTACATGGAAAAATAAGGGTTTAGAATGATGAAAAATAATAATCTACATGTAGATATGAAAGAGGTGGCGTAGATGATAGCACTAATGATGATGGGAGCTATAGCAATATATATAGCTATTTTATTTATTGCTTTATGGTTAATTCCAAAAGTTGTACAGCATAAACATATAAAAAGAATCATTTTTATAGTTTGGTTTTTAATCCCGACATGGGATGTAATCATAGGGTATCCGATTTATAAATTTCTTTGTGCTACTCAAGCAGGTGTAAAGATATATAAAACTGTTGACAATGTTGAAGGGTTCTATGTGGGTGAGAAAAGAAAAGAGTTTGAACCGTATGAACCGTATGAGGGATATAAATATATTGAT
>NZ_JAVVFL010000117.1:0-7284 GCF_032250635.1 Sulfurimonas sp. | reverse complement strand
TTTTAAGCTTGTTTGTAAAACTTGATTTAACAAGTCCAAGAGCTACTAAGTCAATATCGATAGTTTGATTTATCACGGCATTGAGTTGTCTTAGGTATTGGTTTTGGTCTTTAAAATAAAATGGATAATACCCAAAAGTAAGATACTCTTGCATATACTCCAGTGGCAAAAACTGCTCACTCAAACCATCTACTATCTCTATATGATTTGATAAAATTTCTTCTAGTGAGAAGCTAGGCAGTGAAATGTTTAGCTTCATCTCCAAAAATTCTCTATAAGAGAGTCCATGCATGGGATACAAAACGACTCTGCGACTCAAGTCCGCTTGAGAGTTATAGATAGAAGTAGCACAAGAGCCAGTGAAGAGTACTTTGAGCTTGGGATAAAAATCATAAATCGCTTTAAGATCGAGTGCAAAGTTATCGTATTTGTGAATCTCATCAACAAGAAGGTACTCCCCGCCTATTTTTGCAAACTCTTCGGCTAACTCTATAAGCTTGATATCCACATTGGTAGGGTAATCATAAGAGAAATAAAGCGATTTGTAACCCTCAAGAGTGGATTTTAATTCTTGGAGGTATTGAAGCAAAAGAGTAGTCTTCCCAACACCACGAGAACCCACAATACCAATCATTTGCGAGCTAAAATCAATACTTTTGTGCAAGTATCGTTTATACTCACTTGAACTCTCTTTGATAATTCTTTTTTCAAGTTTTCGTAAATTTTCTAACATTTTCCATCCATTTTGTTAATTTACAGTTTACATTATAGCATATTATTGTTTAAAAATATAAAATATACTATATGAAATTATAAACTTACTAGATGAAATCTCGCAAAAAATAGAAAAAATAAAACAGCTGCAAAAAGAGAAGATGGCTAGCCTCAAAGCCCTGAAAGCTTCTATCTTGGACAGTGCATTCAGGGGAGAGTTGTAAAAGAGAGTAAGAAGTTAAGAGGTTCCGTTAACCCTTATTTTTCGAGACTTTAGTTGCTTTATCAGCTTCTACTTCTTTCTTTTTGTAATGCGACATAAAGTAGTTAAAAGAGTGTTTTAGAGCTTTGTTTGTCAACTCTGCAAACTCTTTTACATCTTTGTAGCTTTCTTCTGCCTTGTTTGAAAGAGCGTCAAATTTTGTGTGTGCATCATTATAGAGAGCCTCTAGCTCTTTTGCACCTATGTCAAACTGTTTTTTAGCTTCTTCACTTAGATGTGAGTTTGTTTTTTTGATTTCATCTATCTCTTTTTGGAACCTAACTAACTGTTTTTTTGCCTCTTCGATCATTTCATCTTTTTTCATGATATTACACCTTTTTATTGAGTTGCCTTAATTATATAGAAAGTCTCTTAAAAAAAAGATATTTATATTGCCACCATTTATGAAGATAATTATTTTAATAATTTCGATGCAAGATGCTACAATTGCATCATGATTAGAGAAAAACTTATAAATATCGTTATGGAGTGTCGTGAACTTTTTTTACAAGGTTATCACGCGGAGAAAAATGTGCAGTATAAAGGCACGGTTGATCTCTTTACTGAGTATGACGTGGCTATAGAGAAGCGTTTGAGCAAAAGTCTGCTAGAGGCATTTCCCGATTTTGAGATAGTCGGGGAAGAGAGCACGAAAGAGATTACGTACCCAAAAAAAGCGATATACATCGACCCGATTGACGGCACTACCAACTTTATACACGGATTGCCGTTTTGTGCTATCTCTGTAGGGATATGGGAAGATGGCAAGCCTATTGCCGGAGTAGTTTACAACCCTGTTTTGAATGAGTGTTTCAGTGCAGAGCGGGGCAGGGGTGCATTTTTAAACGCCAAGCCGATTTTTGTTTCAAAACAGCGTGACTTCCAGCAGTCGTTGATTGCGACTGGATTTCCTTATACGAAAGTTACAAAAGGGGCGGATTATGAGTGGGTGCTTCGCACGATGGCAAATATTCTTCCTGCAACCAGAGATATTCGCCGAACAGGTGCCGCGTCGATTGATCTGTGTTATGTCGCATGTGGCAAGTTTGAAGCGTACTACGAGTGCAATCTTAAGCCTTGGGATGTGGCAGCAGGGGTATTGATCGTGGAAGAGGCTCTTGGGAAAATATCGAACGAAAAGGGAGATGAGTATAGCCTTGATGAGCATATCATTTTAAGCAGCAACGGATTTGTGCATAGTGCGCTGCTAAAACACGTTGAACAAAAGTAGAAATTTCACACTTTAGTGTAGATTCGGTATCATCCTGTAGCCAATTCCGTAGATGCTCTCAATGGAGTTTTCTGGAAGTTTTTTCCTGAGTTTTGAGACCAGTTTTCTTATGTTTACAATATCTAAACTTTCATTAAGTGCGTTGTAGTGGTTTGTAATATCTTCATTTGAATAAATGACGCCTATCTTGTCGCTAATGAGCTGCAAAAATATAATCTCATATTTTGTCAATGTCATCATTTCTCCGTTTACAAGAAGTATATTTGTATCTTTGTTAAACGTGCACGAACCATTTAGCTTTATCTGCGATAGAGCTTTGCTTGTGCTATTTTGTGTCTCTGATGTCCCAAGTTTCTTAGCGGCATTGAAGAGAACTTTCAATAGATCTTGATAGTCTATAGGTTTTTTTATAAACTGTTCAATGCCGAGATTGATTAATGGCAGTAGATATTTAGAGTCATCATAGGCTGATACTATTATAACGATCTGATCGGGATTGATTTCGTAGATACTCTCTACGAGTTCAACTCCGTTGATGCGGGGCATCTGAATATCTGAGAGAATAATATCGTAGTGTTTAAACTCTTTTTGATAAAACTCTTTATATTTCCTAATAGCCTCTTCACCGTTCCCTGCGCTGTCAACCTGATAGAAAAAGGTCTTTAAAATCTCTCTAGTATTCTCTCTTAAATCATCATGATCCTCAGCAAAGAGGATGGATAAACCTTTTGTACGCGCCAATAACTCTTTGGAATTTAACATATTAATCACTTTTTGAATTTTTTGATAAAATAATTATATCTTTTAATTCACCGAATGTTCAAGAAAATAAGATATTATTTTGAAAAAAGAGAATAAATGAAACTTATAATTAACGGTGACACAAAAGAGCTCCCACAAAACATCACTTTAAAGAGAGTTATTGAAGAACTTAATCTTGATGGCAAGGTAATGGCAGCTGCTCTAAATATGGAGATAGTAAAACAGGACAAGTGGGAGAGCTGTATTTTAAAAGATATGGATAAGGTTGAGTTACTTGATTTTGTTGGCGGAGGTTGATTCTACAGCCACAACTGCTATAGCGTACTCTCCATCATGTGTTATGGAGAGGCTTAAGTCTGAAATATTGAATTTTTCTAAAAGTTTTTTTGAGACTCTTAAGTGTGGAGCTCCGTTTTCACTCTTATAGATGACTATGTCATGAAAACCGCACTCAGAACCTATTCCGACTCCAAGAGCTTTTGAAAACGCCTCTTTGGCAGCCCAAAAGCCCGAAGCAGTCTTGTAGTTTTTTACAAGTGCAATCTCTTCTTTGGAGAGAAACCTGCAAAGAGCCTTCTCTCCAAAGCGCTCAATCAACCCTCTCATGCGAGATGTTTTTATGAGGTCTATGCCTATCATCTACTGTATGACAAACTCAGTAAAATATACACTCGTTACGCTTCCGTCTGTTATCATCGAGTTTAGTGTGTCGACAATCTGCTCAGAAACCTTCTGTTTCCCTTTTTTTGAAGATATCTCTTCTAGTGTCTTAGAGGTTAAAATCCTGATAATTCTGTCTCTTATAACAGGAGATTTGTTGTCAAGTTCGATGCTCAGCTCTTTTCCCTCAAGCTCAAGTGAGATAGTGGCTTTTAGGTAACGGCGACCTGCATCACTTTTTAAGTTGACCGTGAAAGTATCAAGCGGGTACAAGATTCCAATCTCGCTTAGTTTTCTAGAGACCATATCTTCAGAGTTTCTTGCATCTCTATATGAAGTCCTTTGCTCTTGAGCTTGAGGAGCTGCTGTTTGTTGCGCGCTCTGGGTTTTTTCATCATCACTTAAGAGAAGAACAGTGACTATTGCACCACCTATGACGATAAGTACTAAAACAGCAATAATGACAATCATTAACAGCTTGCTTGACTTTTTCTTCTCTTCTTTATTCTCTTCTTTGCTCTCTTCTTTGGGCATGGGACTTCCTTGATTTTTATTTTGCTAGTATATCAAAAAAAATATTATTTTATAAGCAACTGCTATTAATCACAAATTGTTATATTTAGAGCTTTTATAATCTCTTCAAATATCGGTCCAGCCTCACGATCTATGTCATCTTGGTACTCTATGACAACAACTTCTCTGTTGTTAGATATGTTGCAGGTGTATGTCTCTGGTTTTGTTTTGTATTTTGAAGTTATATTGTCAATTGTTGAACAGACCAACTTTCCCTCTTCTTTTCCACTGTATGCGATTGATAACTTTGCAAATTTCTCTTCGCTTCTTACTTTAGCGTCCATATTATAGTTGGTTCCTTTTTTGATTTTTAGGATTATACAATGAATAGGTTGAAGCGGATTTTAATATGGGCATTATCAGTACCACTCCAGCAGTTTTGTAACTTCATCGACAATAAATATTTTCATACTTGACTTCTCAAGAGGTTTTTTAGAGACAAGTGCTTTTGAGATATTTTGCATACTTGCTTCTTTAAGCCTTGTATCCATTGCATAAACTTCTCTCACATCGCCGACAAGAGAGACTTCGCCTATGAAGACGGTCTGTTTGGATATGGCGCGATTTCTAAAACTGCTTATAATCGCCGCCAAAATCGCCAAGTCTGCAGATGTCTCGTTTATCTTTATGCCGCCTGTAATATTTATAAATACGTCATATCCGGAGAGAGGGATTTCCAGTTTTCTCTCTAAAAGTGCCAGCAACATGTTGAGTCTATTTGTGTCAAAGCCCGTAGCCTGTCTTTTTGAGTTTGCAGTGTGAGACTCAGAAACAAGCGCTTGAACTTCAAGAATGATAGGGCGCGAACCTTCCATGATAACCGTCAAAGCAGAACCTGCCTGCTCTGAGTTACGATTGAAAAATCTGGAGGCTACATCAGTGGCGGAGACAAGTCCCTCGCCTTTCATCTCAAAAACCCCTATCTCGCTTGTCGGTCCGAAACGATTTTTAAATCCTCTAAGAATTCTTAGCTCCCGCGAGGAGTCGCCCTCAAAATATAAAACAGTATCTACCATGTGCTCCAAAACTCTCGGACCGGCGATTGACCCCTCTTTTGTAATATGCCCTATAATAAAGATAGCAATGTTTTTGTCTTTTGCGATGCGCATCAACTCAAAAGTAATCTGCCTTACCTGTGTCACAGAACCCGGAGCCGATGAGATGTTTTCTGAGTAGAGTGTCTGAATGGAGTCGATAATTATAAAGTTATAATTGCGATGTTCAAGCTCAACTATTACCTGCTCAAGCCGTATCTCGCTAAGAAGATACAAAGAGTCATGATTTGCACTCAGTCGATTTGCACGAAGTTTTATCTGCCCTGCAGACTCCTCTCCTGTCACATAAAGAACATTTTGTCCGCTAGAAGCTATGTCGCCGCCGACTTTTAAAAGCAGAGTCGATTTTCCAACACCGGGGCTTCCACCGATGAGAGTAAGTGAACCGGGAACAACGCCTCCGCCAAGCACCATGTCAAGCTCTATGCTTCCGGAACTAAACCTAAAGATCTCCTCTTCTTTTATATCGTTGATGCTTTGTGCTTTTGAAGATGAGCCGGAAGCTGATTTTGTCTGTTTTGAAACTTCTTGCTGATGTTCGTTAAGCTCTACAAACGAGTCCCAAGCTCCGCAATTTGTACACTTTCCCATCCATCTTGGAGTTGTCAATCCACAATGCTGGCACTCAAAGAGAATCTTTTTTTTGGACATATTTTTTAGCCTTTTTGAGGTATTTGAAGAATTATACACTTATAGCTTTGAAGATATTAAATATATGACAAATTGACATATATAACGTAATGGTTCTGTAATAATTGATTTATACAATTCAACATAAAAATAAGACAAGGCTATTTATAGATATGAAAAAACTCTCCGTTAAAATCCAGATTTTACTGCTTATAACCCTCTCGTTAACACTCCTTGGAGCGGTAGCGACATATATAGCAAGTTCAAAAAGCAAAGATGCTCTGCTTGAGAGCAGCTACGCAAATTTAACTGCCCTCAGAGATGTAAAAAAGTCTCAGATTGAAGCCTTTTTTAGAGACTGCATAAGAGACATTGATGTCTTGGCAAATAGTAATAATCTTCAAAACATTACTTGGGATTTATTAAGTGTTTATGATGACTTGGAAGTAAAAGAAGATGAGCCTTTTCCCGTAAATGATCCATCTGCAAAAGAGGAGAGGCTTCCGCATGAGGTATATTTTCAAAAATATTTAAAAGAGTATGGATATAGCGATATTTATGTCATTGGGGCAAAACATGGGCATGTTATATACTCCGCTAAAAAAGAGTCCGACTACGGTACAAACCTTACATACGGTCCCTTAAAAGGTAGCGTTCTTAGCCAAGTTTATAAAAAGAGTTTGCAAAATAATCGTCCGACTTTTGTTGACATGAGACCTTATCAGGTCGATGGAAATTTACCTGCCATGTTTATAGCAACGCCTATAGTTGTAAATGCTGAAGTAAAGGCTGTTTTGGTATTTAAAATCAATAATGATGCAATTAAAAACATTATGCGGTATCGAAAGGGATATGGTAAATCTCAGGAGGATTACCTGGTGGGACCCGACAAACTTATGAGAAGTGATAGTTTTTTAGACCCAAAAAACCACTCTCTTGAAGCATCTTTTGCAGATGCTACTACAGGTTCTGTTGATACTGAGGCGTCTAAAGAAGCTCTGTCGGGCAAAACAGATACCAAAATAGTAGTTGATTACAACGGCAATTCCGTGCTCTCCTCTTTTAGCGCAATAAGTATCGGCAAAGATTTCAAGTGGGCAATACTCTCCGAGATAGACGAAGCAGAGGTTCTTGAGGTTCCAAACAGCATAAGAGATACTCTCGCCATAGACTCTATTATCCTTCTTGTGGTAATAATTGCAACGGCTCTGTTTTTGATAAACAGAAGCGTAGTAAAGCCAATAGAGAGATTTAAAGAGACACTTGCAAACATAGGAAACAATAAGAATCTCACTCTTCTTGTGGATGAAAACGCTCCGCTTGAGCTCTCCCAAATGGCTAGAAGTTTCAACAACTTAATGAGAGAGCTAAAAGAGCTCATAGACGTCTCAAAGGTA
>NZ_JAVVFL010000116.1:0-7320 GCF_032250635.1 Sulfurimonas sp. | reverse complement strand
CTTCGCTTGTTGAGGACGATCTGCTTGAAGACGCGGGACATATCATGGATGAGGCGAAAAAGCTCGGTGTTAAATTTTATCTTCCCGTCGATGTTGTCGCGGCGGAAAAATTTGCTGAGGATTCCATCATAAAAATAACATCTGCTCAGGAGATTCCTTCAGGATGGATGGGACTTGACATTGGTCCCGCAACCGTAAAACTTTATAAAGAGGTTTTAGGCGATGTTCAGACCGTTTTATGGAACGGTCCCATGGGTGTTTATGAGATGGATAAATTTGCAAGAGGCTCAAATGAGATAGCGCACTTTGTAGCTGACAGCTATGCGACAACCGTTGTGGGCGGCGGCGATACGGCTGATCTGGTTCAGAGAATTGGCGTTGATGATGAGATGACATTTATCTCAACAGGCGGCGGGGCATCTCTAGAGCTGCTTGAGGGCAAGGTTTTGCCCGGTGTGGCATCTTTAGTTATTACGGATGGTTAAGTTATGATTATTGCAGCAAATTTAAAAACAAATCTTACAAGAGAGAAAACTCTCAAATATATAAACGAGGTAGAGAGCTTTTTAAGAAAAAACAGCATCTCTCAAGAGGTTTTTGTTTTTCCTGCAACTTCAAGTTTAAACCCACATGTAGGAGCCGTAGTTGTAGGCGCACAAAATGCTTATCCTACAATTAACGGCGCATTTACAGGTGAAATCGGCTATGAGCAGTTAGAGGAGTTTGGTATAAAAACTATTCTCATCGGTCATAGCGAGAGAAGGCATGTTCTAGGCGAAACACAAGAAGAACTTGTTAAAAAGTTCAACTTTTATAAAGAACTCGGCTTTAAGATTATCTACTGTGTCGGCGAACCGCTTGAGATAAGAGAAGCCGGATTTGAGAGCATGATGGAGTATATCTCCGCGCAGTACGAGGGGATAGACACTTCGTATGAAAATCTCATTGTAGCTTATGAGCCTGTTTGGGCGATAGGAACCGGGCTTACTCCAACAAATGCGGATATCGTAGCGATACATGCAGAACTGAAGAAAAAATCATCGGCTCCTCTACTTTATGGCGGAAGCGTTAAAGTTACAAACGCCAAGGAAGTTTTGGCGCTTGATGGTGTTGAGGGTATTTTAGTAGGCAGTGCCGCACTCTATGCGGAACATTTTTGTACAATGTGCGAATATGCAAGTGTATTAAACAAATAGGGATTACTACTTGACGCGTAACGCGTCGCTTTAGTGCCATAGCGGCTAGCGTAAATGGCGGAATTACTTCCGACATTGTTCAAAATAAAATAATAGGAGAGATGTAAATGGTAATGAAGGGCAAAAGAGGTTTAATAGTAGGTTTGGCAAACGATAAGTCGATAGCGTATGGAATAGCAAAGTCATGCCATGAGCAGGGAGCCGAGTTGGCGTTTACATACTTAAACGATGCGCTCAAAAAGAGAGTTGAGCCGCTGGCTGCATCTTTTGGAAGTGACAAAGTGTACGAACTGGATGTTTCAAACGATGAGCATATGGCAAATATCGCTTCACTAATAGCCAAAGATTTCGGCAAGATCGATTTTTTGGTTCACTCCGTTGCATTTGCTCCAAAAGAGGCGCTTAGCGAGCCTTTTATGAAAACTACAAAACAGGCATTTCAAATTGCAATGGATATCTCCGTTTACTCTTTGATAGACTTGACAAACCGTTTAGAATCCGTCTTAAGCGATGATGCATCTATCCTTACTCTCTCATATTTAGGCGGGCCAAAATATATAGTAAATTATAATGTTATGGGTGTTGCAAAGGCAGCACTTGAATCAACCGTTAGATACATGGCGGTTGAGCTTGGAAAAAAAGGGCAGAGAGTTAACGCTATTTCTGCGGGACCTATCAGAACATTGGCTGCTGCGGGAATAGGCGACTTTAAACAGATTTTAAACTGGAATGAGACAAACTCACCTCTTAAGAAAAATGTAACAACTGAACAGGTCGGCAACTCTGCTATGTACCTACTGAGCGACTTGGCTTCGGGTGTTACGGGTGAAGTTCACTATGTGGATGCTGGATATAACATCATGGGTATGGCCGCAGCTGAGACAACTCCAGAGGGCAAAACTGTTCTTGCTTGGGATGTGAAGTAGACACCAATAAATATTTTTAAAAGCTTAAAGCAGATATGTTTTAAGCTTTTTAACAACCGCATTAAAATTTCTCCAATAAACTGCCTAATTTTTAATCTATTTTTAGTAATATTAATTTAATTCATGTGCAATAATATCACAATCACAAAAAGGATAAAAGATGAAACTTCTTAAATTAAGTGTAATTACCGCATTGCTGGCAACTTCAATATTTGCAGAAGCTGAGAAATCTGGTGTTAGTGTGAGCGCAAATGTAGCACTAACAAGTAACTATGTCTGGAGAGGGATGACGCAAACAAAAGACTCCCCAGCAATTCAGGGCGGAGTTGATTTGGAGTACGCAGGTTTGTATGCAGGTGTCTGGGGATCAAATGTAGAGTTTGGAGATGGAAAAAACTCTTTGGAAGCAGATGTTTATGCAGGATATGCAGGCGAACTCGAAGGAGTCGGTTTTGATATTGGAGCAATAGAGTATATTTATCCAAATATGTCAGATGAGTATAACTTTGCAGAGGTCTATTTTGGATTGAGTAAAGAGTGGGAAAAGTTTGGTCTCAACGCAAAATATAGCGTCGGCATTGAGACTGATGAGTTAGACCCTGAGGATTATTGGGAGGTCGGTGCTTCGGTCAAACTGCCGTATGAGATAGGGTTTAGTGTTAGTTATGGCGACTATGACAACATAGGTACCAACTATTCTGCAGGACTGAATAGATCATTTGAGAAATTCGATTTAAGTGTTGCATACATTGATTTTAATCATGAGAGTGATTCCAGTTCTGATGAAGAGAATGTCGTAGCTACCGTTAGTTTTGCTTTTTAACACAAAACTATATTTCCCCAAAAGGGGAGTATAGTTCTATTTTTTATTGCCTATAACAGGCATTGAGTTTATTTTTTGAGCGTGAGACTCATCCTCGTCCAAAGCGTGAGTGCTGTTATAAAGTGCCATTTTGTCGACATACTCCTGCAGTGTAAAGTTTCTATCTTCGTCGCTATACTTCTCTTGCATCTCTTTTTGCTTTATCACTTCCTCTTTAGTCATCTCTTTTAGAAGTGTGCCAGTTTTGGCTTCGACAAGTTTTGAAGTACCGTTTTCGCCTTCTATGATCTTAACCGCAGTATCTCCTGTGGGCGGTTCAGTACCCTCAACTACGGGTGACCACTCTTCATTTAGCCACTTGTCTAGTTTTTGTTGCATATAGCCACTCTTTCTTTTCTCCGTTTTACCAGCGACACTATTTAGAGCCTTGTTCTGAGAAGGGCTTACCCCATCAATCTTAGTACATGCGCTAAAGAGTGTAACTGCCAATATTGTCATAATAATGTTTTTCATAATGCAAGTATACAGAAAATAAATAACAATCTTATAAAAAATATTAGTTTATTCTCATAAGTTAATCTTAATTTAAAGATAAATATGACACTATGTTGACAATATATTGACATCGTGTTGACAATATGTTAACAACTTTTTAAATTTGGGAGAATTAAAATGAGATTGACAAAATTAAGTTTAATAGCAGCAATGCTAATAGGTTCAACTGCCTTTGCAATTGAAAACACAAAAGTGTCCGGTGACGTGAAATTGTTCTATGGAACAATGGATAGCGATGTTGGAACTTATAAAAGTGTTCTTGGCGGAACTAAACCGTCATTTTTTGATGCTGAAGGCGCTTATGGAAATGCTGCGGGAAATCTGGAGTTGACAACAGACCTTACTAAAGGCGTGTCTGCAGGTGTTAAAGGGACTTATGTAACTACTTTAGGTTTAGAGAACAATCTAGTAGATAATACTTGGTCAAATGTACATACTATATCAGATGCTGCAGGCGCAAGTTTTGCTAGTGAGCTTGGCGGTAAACAGCTTGAGGATGCATTTTTTCTTGGTGAGTTATGGGTTGCAGGTTCTGCATTTGACACAACTGTAAAAGTAGGTCGTCAAGCGCTTGATACTCCTTTGGCGTTTACAGAGACTTGGGGAATTGACCAAAATACGTTTGAAGCGGCAGTTCTAATCAACCAAAGCATTCCTGATACAACTTTAGTTGCTACTTATGTAGGTAAGCATAACGGTTCAAGCTGGGATCCAAAAAGCACTGGTGCTCCACTTGCTCCTGGAACATTAAATGATATTAATTTAGGCGGTGTTCAAGGCGGTGCTGCTCAAGCTGGAATCACTTCTCAGGGTGGTGCGTTTAACACTTTTGGAACAAACGGTGTTTATGTTGCAGGTCTTGTAAACAACTCAATCAAGCCACTGACTGTTCAAGCTTGGTACTATAGCTTACAGCAACTAGCAGAGGCAACATGGTTTCAAGCAGACTTAAATGTCGGCGGTATCTTAGCAGGTGCTCAATATACTGAAATCGAAGTAAATAATTCTGATGAAGATGAAGCATTCGCGGTCATGCTTGGTTATGAGGCTAAAGATGTTGCTACTATCAAAGTTGCATACTCTGATGTAGATGATAAAGGTACTTTAGGAGTAGCTAACGTTGCTACTACAACCGGTCAATCAAAACTATATACTGAGATGTGGTGGGCTTACGGTAATGTATCTTCTACCGGCGCAGAGTCTTACTCTATAACTGCTGAGGGAACTGTTGCGGGTGTTGATCTGCTTGCAGGTTACTATGCTGCTGATATTAACCCAAGTGCAGCGGTTGATACTGAGGTAACTGAGATTGCTCTAGTTGCATCTAAATCATTTGGCCCACTGGATACTTCTGTCGCATTTATCATGGATAATCAAGAAGACAATATAGCAAATACTGATAATGATACTAATCATATTCAGATTTATCTAACATACAATTTCTAGTCACTGCCATACACCCTTTTATAAGCTCATATCCCCCGACCTCCTTCCGGGGGAGTGAGCCCTCCTCATCTTCTCCTTTCCTGTTTTGTGGGAAGATGAGTAGGACTCATTTTGATCTTTTTTAGCTATAATTTTTTCAATGAACAGAGTAATCAAAAAAACAGCGTACATACTTTTTATGCTTCTTCTTATCTCCGTTATCTCCTTTTTGGCGATCCATGCCGCACCCAACAGTTTTTTTGGAGCAGGGGAGTTAAATCCAAATATGACGGATGAGGCAATAGCCGCGTTAAAAGCGGTATATGGTCTTGACAAACCTCTGTGGCAACAGTATGTGGATTGGGTTATAAACATCTTTAGTCTAAATTTCGGCATCTCTTTTGTAAGTGGTCAGGATGTAAGTGCCGAGATAATAAAGCGGCTCCCCGTAACGTTAGCCATGAACATCACCGCACTTGTTGCCGTGTTTGTTATCTCTTTATATTTGGGGATAAAAGCGGCACTTAACTATGAAAAAAAGAGTGATTACATCATACGTCAAGTCTCTCTTGTTTCGTTCTCAATGCCCTCTTTTTATCTGGCACTTCTTTTTATCATTTTCTTCTCTTTGACTTTAGGATTGTTTCCTATCTCGGGTCTGCACTCGGTAGAGCCAAAAGAGGGAGTTGCTTACTATCTTGATATGGTTTGGCACCTTGTTTTGCCGGTAGGAGTTATGATATTTGTAGGGCTTGGAAGCATGATAATCTATATCCGCTCTCTGACACTAGAGATACTAAAGAGTGACTACTACTACTTTGCACTCTCCCGCGGTTTGAACAAAAGAGAGCTGCTTCGCTACTACATATTTCCAAATCTTTTGCCACCGATAATAACTCTTTTAGGGCTCTCTTTGCCGGGACTTATAGGCGGAAGTGTGATTTTGGAGTCTATCTTTGGAATTGAGGGGATGGGGCAGCTTTTTTATATGAGCGCCCTGAGCCGTGACTATCCAATAATTATGGGAACTTTAATGATTACAGCGTTTTTAACGCTGCTTGGAAACATGGTAGCGGATTTGATACTTTTAAAGCTAAATCCGTACATGGCAAGAGAGTAGAGTATGAAATCTGACGCTTTATGCGTCAAACTTTTCTAAAGAAACTTTGTTCCTTTTGCGGACTAACTAAACAGTGCCTTAAGAGCGTCAACACTCTCTTTTTGTTCACCGCTCTCGCCAATGCCATTCTCAGGCTTGTCACTCTCTACCAACTCAATGTTGAGACCGCTAAGCATAGAAGCCAAACGAATATTTATCCCGTTCTTGCCTATTGCTTTTGATTTTTGATCAGATGAGAGTGATACGATAGCCTTTTGCGCTTCACCGTTCTCATCTTTTATAATCTCAACACTAGAGATAATGGCAGGACTCATAATCCTTGATATAAAAAGCTCAGGGATGCTTGAGTACTCGATACAATCTATATTTTCACCGATAAGCTCTTGGCTGACGGCATTGATACGAACGCCTTTAACTCCGACTGTCGCGCCTACTGCATCGACTTGAGGGTGCATGCTGATAAGCGCTACTTTAGCTCTCTCTCCAGGGATACGAGCGCTTCTTTCAACAACTACGGTTCCGTCTGAAATCTCAGGAACCTCAAGCGCTAAAAGCTCTTCTAAAAATTTTGGAGATGTACGTGAGAGCTCGATTTGGATACCGTTCTCTTTGTCCATATTTACACGGCGGACAACCGCTTTGAGGTGGTCTCCGATTTTGAAAACTTCACCTTTTATACGGTTTTTCATAGGTAAAACCGCACGAACTTCATCAATATCAATATATGTCGCATTGTTGTTGTCCACTCTTGTTACTCTGCCGGTAACGAGTGTCCCGATTTTGGCTTTATATTTGTTAAAAATCTCATCTTCTATAAGTCTTTGAATATGGTACTCTATCTCACGGTGAAGTGTTGAAGCGGCAGTTCTGCCATACTCCTCCAAGTCGTGTGGAATCTGAAGCTGATCATCAAGTTCTACCTGATCGTCATACTCTCTTGCTTCAGTTATTGAGATATAGGCGGGAGCTATAAACTCATCTTGAAGCCTCTCATCATCGTCTGCAACCACGGTTATCGTCTGAATAACATCAATAGTTTTTGTTTGGTTGTTTATTACTGCTTCAAAGGCAAATTTCTGGTTAATTACTCTTTTTGCGGTTTGAATAAATGCTGTTTTTAATGCCTCTTTTACCTTTTCTGGTTTAAGACCTTTTTCATGTGCTATTGCATCGACTATATCTAGAATTTTTTCCATTACTGTATCCTGTACAAAATTGTCTCATAAAAAACAGTGTTAAAATATTTTTAGGGATTTCTTATGAAGAGTGTAATAG
>NZ_JAVVFL010000115.1:0-7379 GCF_032250635.1 Sulfurimonas sp. | reverse complement strand
ACACACAACCATATTTTAACTATTTGGTTGATAAATATATTATACGAAGGATACACAATGAAAACATTGATTTTACTAATCGGATTAACTTTAGGTGCTCTTCAAGCTGAGAATATCGTAACTTACGACACAAAGAACGCTGGAAATACCGACGGCATCAAAACCAATCACCCAACTCAAGATCTCTACTAAGATCTTGGTTTACGCCTCATCCACTACGGGGGATGAGGCTTTTTTTCTTTAATCCACTCTATATAAACATCTACTTCTTATTTACAAACTCAATAGCATAAAACATTATTTTAGATAAAATAAAAAAAATTATAAAAAGCCATTGAATGAACTCACTTAGTATCTTCGGCACAAGCAGTGACGCGGGAAAATCAACACTCAGCTTTGCCATAACCTACCTTCTGCACCATCGCGGTATCAGCGTCGCTCCGTTTAAAGCCCAAAATGTCTCAAACAATTCTCATGTAACGGATGACGGAGGCGAGATAGCCATTCCTCAGTATTTTGCAGCGCAAGCTATCGGACTCAGTACTACAACAGACATGAACCCTGTTTTGCTAAAGTCGGGCTCGAAAAACAGCGCGCATCTCATAATCAACGGTAAAAGCGTGGGCGAAAAAGATGTGCATGCGTACTACCGTGACATAAAAACACTCCAACCCATCGTAAAAGAGGCATTTTTAAGGCTTCAAGAGAAGTACGACTGTATAGTTGCCGAGGGAGCTGGAAGTCCTGTTGAGCTTAACCTCATGGACAAAGACCTCTCAAATATCTACGTAGCAGACGAATTCAATACAAAGATAATATTGGTTGCGGATATTGAGCGCGGCGGAGTTTTTGCATCCATTTACGGCGTTTATAAACTGCTTCCAAAAAAACTGCGTGAAAATGTTATCGGTGTCATCGTAAATAAATTTCGAGGCGACATTACTCTTTTTGATGAAGGCAGAATCATTATAGAGAAGAAGTTCGGCATAAAAGTTTTGGGCGTTGTGCCATACAAACCATTTAACCTCGGTTTTGAAGACAGCCAATCTATAATGAACTATGTGCAAGATACAGGCAAAGCAAAGATAAAAGTAGGCGTTATAAAACTCCCTCACATCAGCAATTTTACGGACTTTGAGCCGCTTGTTGCAGACAAAGAAGTTGCTCTCTCTTTTATCTCTAACGCAACTGAAACCTCTGCATGTGACTTGATTGTTCTTCCGGGGAGCAAAAGAGTCGTGGATGATTTGGCGTGGCTAAGAGAGCGTGGATTTGAGGAGATTTTGACTTCAAAAAAACAGAAGATAGTCGCCATCTGCGGCGGTTACGAGATGATGTTTGAGCGTATTTTAGACCCACATGCAGTAGAATCTAATCACAAAGATACGGTCGGTTTTGGGCGGATAAAAGGCGAAGTTGTTTTTGCCAAAGAGAAGAGATTAAAAAAAGGGTGCTACTTTCTTTTTGGAGATATGATAGAGGGCTACGAAATACACAACGGCGTTGCAAAAAAGAGAGTTGTAAAGAAAAAAAACCTCTACGCTACTTTTGTACACGGCATCTTTGAGAGCGATGAGTTCCGATACAGACTCTTTTCTAAAATAGATGAAAACTACGAAGGATACAACTTCAAAGAGTACAAAGCAAAAGCGATAGAAGAGTTTGCCGAACATGTAGAGCAACATGTAGATATGAGTTTTATAGTAAATGCGCTAAACATCTAGTCTTGCTTGCAGGTTTTTATGCAGAACTTGCAATAAAAGATAAAAATTGTCTTAATTAAAAAGAGTACTTTAAAAACAGTGAGAAGCTTAAAAGTTAAATAGGATAAAATTTGTCTGATTTAAAAATACTAGAGGGTAAGGCTCTCTTAACAAAGGACAGACAATGAAAACATTGATTTTATTAATCGGATTAACACTAGGTGCTCTTCAAGCTGACAACATCGTAACTTACGATACAAACAACGGTAACAATGCTGAGGGTATTAAGACCAATCACCCAACTCAAGATCTTTACTAAGATTTGAGTTTACGCCTCATCCCCCGCAGCGGATGAGGTTTTTCTTCTCTTTTACTTTTTAAACTTTTCAGCAACATCTTTTACGGCTGTACTAAGAGTATGCCAAGCAGCCTCTACATCATCTTTAAAATGTTCCCATTTCTCTTCACCGGCTTCATCAAGCTTTTTCAATTTTGCTTTTGTAGCATCAAACTTATCTTCAAGCTCTTCGATTCGCTCGTTATATTTTATACTCATATCAGCCGCATAAATCTTGCTTCTTGCTTTGAACTCTAAGAGTTTAGCGTGAACCAACTCCAATTCTGCCTCTATTTTTTGCTTGTAAGCATTTTTCTTACTCATGACAAACCTTTTAATTTAAATAATTTATAACCATACGCAAAATCCATTTTATTCCAATTATCCTTAATATATCTATAGCCTCTATTTCCCTTGGTCTAACTTTAAATTTAGGATAAAATCACAAGATGAAAACAAAAAAAGCACTCTTTATCGGCGGCATTAAAAGCGGAAAATCGCTCAATGCGGAGATATACACACTTAAGCACTCTTTGCAAAAGCCCATATATCTGGCAACTACAGAGTTTATAGACGATGAGATGCAAAAACGCATAGAGGCTCACAAACTCCAAAGAGATGCTCAGTTTGAAACACTTGAAGAGCCTCTGAAACTCTATGAAACAATCTCCAAACAAAAAAATGCTGTTTTGGTTGAGTGTCTTAGCATGTGGATAAACAATATGCTCTATCACGGTTTTGAATTTGCGGAGATGAAAAAAGAGCTAGAGGCTGTTTTGGCGCTTGATAAAACAGTGGTTTTTGTTCTAAACGATGTCGGATGCGGGATTATCCCGGACAATGCTTTAGCGCGTGAGTTTATAGATATCAGCGGAAAATTATCTCAGCTAATCGCATCTTCTTGCGACGAGGTTTATCACACTATAGCCGGCATCTCAACGAGAATAAAATGAGAGATATTTTTAAAGGTTTTGCCCTTGCCCTCTCGATGTTAACAACTCTTCCGTTTTTCAAAGTTCACGACTTTTATAAAGGCATAAACGGTTACGCCGTTATGTTTTACCCGCTTGTCGGTTTTGTGCTTGGCGCTATTTTATGGGGAGTTTATCTGCTTTTGTCTCCATACACCTCCTCTTTGCATGCAGGCGTTATCATCTTTGGGCTTTGGATTTTGCTTACGGGCGCGCTTCATCTTGATGGATTTAGCGACACCGTGGACGGACTTTATGTTCACAAAGAAAAAGCGCTAGAAGTTATGAAAGACGCTCATGTTGGCGGGATGGGGATGATAATAAGCGGCACTTTTTTGATTTTAAAAGCCTCATCTCTAGCGCACTTTGAACTCTTCTATCTTCTGCCTCTTCTTCTAATGCTCTCAAGGCTCAACGCTGTTTTGGCAATCTACTTCTACCCCTACATCACGCCAAGCGGGATGGGCAGTTTGGCAAAAGAGGAGTTTACAAAAAAACAGATGCTCGTAGCGCTTGTGTACTCATTTTTGATAGTTCTGCTCTATAACAAACTGCTTCTTTTTGTTAGCGCTTTGTTAGTTTTGTTTGTTATAAAAAGCTTTTTTATTAAAAGATACGGCGGATTTAGTGGGGATATTTACGGTTTCAGCATTGAAGTAACGGAGCTGATTCTTTTAAATATCTTGCTCTTTGGCTTTTTTATATGAGAGTAACACTTCTTCGCCACGGTGAGGTTGATGAGAGATACAAAAACTGCTATAACGGACACAACGACATATGCTTGTCACAAAAAGGTGAGCTTCAAGCAAGAGAAGTCGCAAAAGAGCTTGACGCATTAGAGTTTGATGCGGTTTTCTGCTCTGATTTGAGACGTGCAAGAGAGACGTTGCAACACTCTTTGCATGCAAAAGATACCATCTTCTCAGAGAGACTAAGAGAGAAGTCATGGGGAAAGCACGAAGGGCTTAGTTTTGATGAGATAATCACTCAGGGCGAGATAGAGTACAAAGATTTTTTACAGTGGATAGAAGCACTTGACGGCGAGCCGCACGAAGAGTATCAAGAAAGAGTAAAAGAGTTTTTTTTCGAGTTTTTGCCATCGCTTGAAAAAGATAGTGTCTTGGTAGTGACCCATGCAGGAGTTATCAGAGTTTTGCTCTCTATCATAAACAACATAGCGCTTGAGGAGGCATTTGGCATAAAAGTTGAGAATGGTTCGTTAACCATACTTGAAATATGCTAAAATAAACCAAGATTTAAGAAGCAAGGTCGGGAGATGGGCACCATTTTAAAATTTTTAAAGAACAAAATTGCGTGGTTTAAAAAAACTCTAGGCGTAGTAGATAAAAAAGTGCTTATATCCTTTGAGCTTTCCGAATTTATGCAAGAGACCGAGTCCGCGCTACAAAATATCCCCCAAAACTATAAAAGACTCTATGAGCTTCATCCTGCCGAAATGCAATTTTTTGTAAATAGGGAGAAGGAGATAAAAGAGCTTCAAAAATCTTTCACAAACTGGGCGAAAAACCGTTTTGTCACATGTGCGATAATTGGCGAAAAGGGGTGCGGGGTAACCTCAATGCTCAACTCGTTTATTTCCGATATCCCTCATACCGATATCATAAGAGATGAGTTGCATGAGAAGATATTTACAAAAGAGGACTATTTTGAGTACTTTAACACTCTGTTAAAGACCGAGAATATAACTACAAACAAGGAGCTTATCGATTTTTTAAACAATACGCAAAGCGCAAAAATCATTATTTTAGAGAATCTCCACCATATGTTTTTAAAAAAAGTGGGTGGGTTTGAGAGCATCAAGATGCTTTTTGAACTTATCTCCTACACGACAAAAAAGGTGCTTTGGATTGGAGTTTTTACCCCCGAGACATGGAGTTTTCTTGCTAAAACAATCTCAATCTCAAACTACTTTACGAGCGAAATTTTTATAGAGCCGCTAAGCCATGAGAACATAAAAGAGACAATTTCTAAAAGAAATGAGTATGAAAATCTAAAAACAGAGTTTCTTCCAACAGAGGAGAGCCTTAAAAGTATGACATTTGAGAATCTTGGGGATGAGCAAAAGCAAGCTTTTTTGAGTGAGAGATTTTTCAAACAGCTGCATAAACTCTCAAACGGAAATATCTCACTTGCCATGCTCTACTGGGTACGAGCGGTTGAGAAGATAGAGGAAAATATAATTTATATTAAAGGGATAGACAACGTTGATCATTCATTTGTTAAAAATCTCTCCTCGGAAGCTCTTTTTGCACTTCAAGCGCTCATACTCCATGACGGGCTTACTCTGCATGACTTCTCTATCGTGATGAATGAACCCCACGAAGAGTGCCGTAAGATGCTTATGCCGATGCTTGAGAAGGGTTTGCTTATCCAGCCCCATAAAAAGTACAACATCAATCCTGCCATCTATCAGCAGGTACATGACCATCTCTCATCTAAAAATTTTATCCACTAAAACGGAGCGCTGCTATGAAATTTATAACTCTCTTCTTTTTTACTTTTTTTGTGCAGATACTATGCGCTGCCGATACCTTGACAGAGGATACCGAAGTAAAAGTTGTCCCTATAGATTTTTTTGTGATATTTTCTCTCTCAAAAATTCTTTGGACGCTACTCTTTTTTGTTATTGTTTACGCTTTTATCTCTCTCTTAACAAAAATATTGGAGTTTTTTGCAGAAAAGAGCGCTAGAGCCCGAATACCTATAAAAGGGTTTATTCCAGTTCTTAGAATCGCTCTTTGGACGCTCTTTATAATAACAATCATAAAGGTAATATATAACCCTCCACAAGAGATTCTTCTTACGACTCTAGCCTCTGTGGCAATAGCGGTCGGTTTTGCTACGCAGGATCTTCTCAAAAATATATTCGGCGGGATTATGCTTCTTTTTGACCGCCCTTTTAAAGTTGGTGACAAGATAAAAGTGGGCGAAGATTACGGTGAAGTAATAAATATAGGTCTGCGCGCAACACGGATTGTAACTCCTTATGATTCTATGGTTGTAGTTCCAAACATGGAGCTTATGAACACGCATGTCTCAAACTCGAACTCGGGCGAACTCCACTGTCAAGTAGTTGCAAAAGTTATGCTCCCCATTGATGCTCCTATGGATAAAATCCGTAAAATCGCCATTGAAGCGGCGCAAATTTCAAGATATATCTATCTCAACAAGCCAATCGAGGTGCTTTTTACAAACAAAATCTATCAGCGGAAATCTTTTTTGGATATGGAGCTAAAAGCATATGTCATGGATATACGCTATGAGTTTGAGTTTGAGAGCGATATGACGGAGGTAGTTATAAAAGAGCTGCTTTCTCAAGGTATTATCAACAAAGATGATCTAGACTAAACAAATTTTACAAAAAGAAAAAAATGAAAACATACAACATATTTACAAACGAACCAGATGCTCTGCCAAGCGGCAAAGCGGACTTTTTACTAGCGGCATCCGTTACAAGAACATGTGAGATTGAGGGCATAACACAAGCGGGAATCCCAGGGATGATACCACTCACACCAACGCTTGATGCGGAGTTTATAGTAAATGGAAAAGTTTACTCTTTGGGCGAACTTGCCGAGACCCCGACAGGCGTTCCTACTCCTGCTATTATCACAAGAGCGGTGCATAACTTGTCTCCATTTAGTGCAACAGAGATTTTAGATTTGGGGCTTAGTAAAACTCCTCAAAACTCTACATGCCACCATTTTGGCATAGAACCCTCAGAGTCGATAGCTTCAGGGGCAAAAATAGACGCACAGACTATTTTTCAAAAAGGTTTCAAAGCTGGAGAGAGCTACGAACTCAGAGGGAACTATCTCATTTTAGGAGAGAGCACTCCAAGCGGAACAACAACAGCGGCAGCAGCCGTCTCGGCTCTTGGATATGATTGCAGAGAGAAGTTCTCCTCAAGCTTTTGCCATGTGCCTAACAATATAAGAGACGAGACGATAGACAAAGCGTTATCACTTATAAATGACGAGATGAGCAACTTCGAGAAGCTCTCACATGTAAGTGACAACATGCTTCTGTTTTGCGCCGGTTTTATTATGAGTGCTTCAAGAAGATTTCATGTAGTTCTAGGAGGCGGAACACAGATGGCAGCGTGTCTACTCATAGCCGACAAACTTAGAGAAGATGTTCTGATGAGAGTAAAACATGAAAATATCACTATTGCTACTACTTTATGGGTAGCAAAGGACGAAAACTCCGATATAGCTCATATACTATCGCTTCTTAGCTACAAACCGCACGCGGTATATACAACCTTTTCATTTGAAAAAGCAACTATTCCTGTACTTAAAAAATATGACGAGGGCGAAGCGAAAGAGGGTGTGGGCGCTGGAGCCG
>NZ_JAVVFL010000114.1:0-7423 GCF_032250635.1 Sulfurimonas sp. | reverse complement strand
CCATCTTATATGATTTTACTTCGCTTTGAAGCAGTTTTATATATCCGTAGCTAATAGCATCACGTGAATTTTTCGGCATTTTATCCAAATCAAGCTCAAAGTTAAATGAGTAGCCGAGCGCATCCGATATATTTTTATAGCACTTGCTCATAGCTCTGAGCCCAGGGTAGATAAAACCGCCCTCAAATTTCCCATCTTTTACCACATCTACAGTAACGGCACTTCCGGCATCGACTATTACACCCTCTTCTATCGCCTCACATGCCATTATTCTGTCGATTCCCATCGTATCGTAGTAGTTTTTTCTATCTACATACTCTGAGAGGTCAATCCAGTTTTCAAGAGGCTCTAAAAGCTCTTTTACCTGCTTATTTACGCAGATATAATAGACCTGCTTTTTTATGGATGAGGGATCAAAAAGTTTTGCATCTTTTTTATAACTATGCCCCTGCTCAAAAAAGTGGTAGGTTGTATTTCCTATATCGCAAAGAAGCATTATTGAATCTTCCAGCCTTGCACCAGAAGCGCCTCTTTTGCTTTTGAGCAGATAGGCGCATCTATAAAGATAATTTTGTGTTTGAAGTTATGCCCATAAAAAATAACCAATTTTGCGTATATCTCCTCAAATTTATAGACATCTTTCATAAGGAGCTTGCTCTTTTGTGTTATCGCAAAAATTGCCCAAAAATATCCGGTAATATCGGTAGCTTTAAATATTTTTATTTTGTTTCTAACACCCAAATCTCTTGGTGCAATCTCTTGCATTTTCTTATAAATCTTCCCTTTTTTTCTAAGAGAATCAACTACGCTCTGCATAACTTCGCCTTTATCTAAAAAATGTATTCTATCAAAATATTGCTTTAGCCATAAAGTATAACTCCAAAAAATCTTTGCTATAATTCGAAAATGAAAATTATAAAAAGCAAACTAAATTACGCAAAATCATACACTCTGCTAGATATTGATGCACTTGCTGTGGGGGCTGTTACACTTTTTGATATTTTTATAAAAAAAGAGAGAGACTATATTGTCATAATTGAAGCAGGTACGGCTCTCACTCAAGCTTTATATGACAGGTTGAAAAAGCAGGTTACACTTTATATAAACAAAAAAGATGAAGATAAGCAGATACTCTCATGTGAAACTCTAAAACACTATATAAAATATAATAAAGATGAGCATAAAAAAAGGCTCAAGCTACTCTACGAAGTAAACAACCAGCTTTTTGAAATTTTCATGGTAAACAAAGAGAACAGAATACATCTTGGGTGTGTTGAGCTAATAATCGATGCTATTATTTATCTTCTAAAATATGATGATGTATTTATAAAAAATACAATGCCATATATGATAAATAATTACATGCTCGAAAATCACTCTCTGCACGTTGCCATCTATGCTTTAACTCTGGGATATACACTTAAATTCAGCGATGAACAGCTCTTAAAGCTCGGTTCTGCCGCTCTTTTGCATGATGTCGGAATTAAAAAGATAGATAAAAATATTATAAATAAAAACAGCGAATTGACGCACCAAGAGACCATGATTGTTAGAAAGCACAGCCAGTACAGCGTTGAGATACTAAAACAGAACAAAATACATGACCCATATATTATAGATGCCGTTATGCATCACCACGAGCGATATGACGGTCTGGGGTATCCAGACAAACAGACAAAGGGTGAGATTAGCGATTTTGCATCTATTTTGTCGGTCTGTGACGTATTTGACGCTCTTACAAACAACAGACCCTACAGAGCGCACTACTCCTCATTTGATGCACTTAAGATGATGATGAAAGATTCTGATATGGTAAATAGATTTAACCAGCCTTACCTTCATTTAGCACTAAAACTTCTATAAAAAAGTTATAATTATTAAGTTTTATATATTTTATTATAATCAAAATATATATATGTTATAATCTTCACTTAATTAAACAGATTTAAGGATATGTATGAAAAAAATACTTACTTTTATGTTCATAGCAACAATCAGCGGCTCCCTTTTAAATGCCTCGCAATCATTAAATCTTGAGAGTGCACTAGAGATATTAAAGTCTCAAAATTTAGAGATAAAAAGTGCCCAGCTGGATATAGAGAGTGCCTTGCAAGATGCCAAAGCTGCTTCGGCAAACCACTACGGTAAACTTGATTTTATTCAAGATTTTGCAAGGAGCGATGATGCGGGAAATGTATTTGGGTTTAAACTAAGCTCGCGAGAAGCAAATTTTGGAGATTTTGGGGCTAAAGAGTTTATGGATAATTTTAAAGTGGGCATTGAGGATTACACAACTCCTCCACATGACCTAAACTACCCCGATGATAGAAACTACTTCCAAAGCAAGCTAAAGTATGAAGTGCCTCTCTTTACAGGTTTTAAAATATCAAGCTATGAAGAAATTATGAACTCCGTTACAAAAATCAAAAAACTTGAAAAGTCTCAAATAATAAATGAAAAGATATATGAAACAAGGAAGAGTTTTTATGACATGGCACTGCTTGAGGAGTCTATCTCAAACCTAAATGTTATTCTATCAAATATAGAAACGCTTGAAGCTATGACATATGAGATGATTGAAGTCGGATATGCAAAAAAAGTAGATCTTCTTGAAGTAAAAGCAAAAAAAGGCAATGTTGAGAGACTTATATTGCAGATGGAATCAAACAAAGAACTTCTATATCACTATATAAGTTTTTTGCTAAACCAAAAAGTATCATCCATTCAAACACCCTCATTGGAGATAAAAACTCCCTCTATATCCAACAGCGATATTATAAACAATAATCTGGATATTCAAAAAGCAAATACGGGTTTAGCCATAAAAGAGAGTATGATTGACGCATCAAAATCTTCTTACTATCCAATAGTAGGAGCTTTTGCAGAAGTTGCAACCGCAGATGATACATTTTTAGGCGAGGCAAGCGATCATCAGTCGTATACAGTTGGAGCAAGGCTTACATGGAACATATTTAACGGCGGCGCAGATAGTGCAAATATCGAAAAATCAAGACTTGACTTTCTAAAAACAAAAACAGAAGTAGCCCTTGCAAACAGCGGTATTGAACTTGCAGCGCAAAAGATAATAACGGAGATAAAGAGTCTTGAAAAAGATATAGAGTCTCTTAAAAAAGAGCTTTTATTGGCTCAAGAGATATATAAAAACTACGAAGCAAGATATAGAGAAAAGCTTGCTTCCATGAGCGATGTCATCATCAAGCAGTCTGAAGAGATACAAAAAACGCTTCAACTGCAGCAGACAATCAACCAAAGAAACGAGAGAGTTTTCGCACTTGAAAAATTAGCAAACGGAGAGAATAGATGAAAAAACCACTACTACTACTACTTTTAGGCATAGCAGCCTCACTTATGGCTGAGGGAATTACACTCTCAGGCGCTGTAATTAGTGATAACAAAAAGATGATTACAAGCCGTTTTATGGGCTTTGTTACAGACGTTAAAGTCTCAGAAGGCGATGAAGTAAAAAAGGGAGACCTGCTCTATACTATTGATTCCAAAGAGATAGATTCGGCTCTTATTCAAGTAGAGCTTGCAATCTCTCAGGCACAGCTCAGTCTTCAGATGTATCAAAATCAATACACGAACGTTAAGCTAAACCTTGAGAGACATAGGAGACTACTGGAAAAAGATATGGTCTCAAAATTTGAGGTTGAGAATCTCGCACTTGCAGAAGAGAACCTTGCACATATGATAATTATCTCAAAAAAGCAGGTGGCTCAAGCGCAAGCGCAACGTGAAGAGGTAAAAAACCAGTACCGATACCTAAATATTACTGCACCAAACGATGGGGTAATAGTTAGCAAAAATGTCAATGTAGGTGAGATGGCGATGCCGGGTATGCCTGCACTTGAGCTATCTGATCTCTCAGACCTTAAAATATCTGCAGAGATAAGCGAAGACAATCTAAGCCTCATACAAGAGGGGAAAAAAGTTGTAATAAACATTCCCTCACGAAACATAAAAACCATTGGCACAATAAGTGCAATCATACCGAGCTCAAACCCTATGACACACTCATTTAAAATCAAGATCTCTTTTAAAAATGTTTACAAATCCATCTATCCCGGCATGTATGCTACCATAGTTATAGAGTAGGGAGAAAGCATGAACAGCTATAAACCGACAGATATTGCAGGACGACTTGCCGCGGGGTTTTTAAGAAATCCTCTCACTATTGTTCTTGGTATTTTTTTGCTCGCCATCGGCTATCTATCGCTCAACATCATGCCTCGCGAAGAGAATCCTCAGATGGTTGTAAGCGGTTCAACGGTCATTGTGGCACTTCCTGGAGCCAGTGCGGCGGAGATACAAAAAGTCATTGTAAAACCATTAGAGAGAAAACTAAAAGAGGTAAAAGGTGTTGAGAACATCTCCTCAATGGCGATGGATAACGTAGGTATTGTAAACGCGGCATTTTATATCGGGGAGAAAAAAGAGGACTCAAACCTAAAAGTCTATGACAAGATAATGCAAAATGCAGATATGTTTCCCCAAGGCGCTATGAATCCTATAATCAAGCCGCTTGACATAGATGTAGACATACCGATTGTATCGGTTGCTTTTTACTCAAAAGACAAACAGATGAGCAGAACCGAGCTCTACGACAGAGTAAAAGAGATTCAACACCGTATCAATGGACTGGCGAATGTGGCGGTTACCGAAGTAAAAGGCGGCGATAAACAGCAGTTTAATATCGAAGTAGACCTAAATAAACTCTCAGGCTATAACATCTCCATGGGACAGATTGTTCTAGGAGTCCAATCTCTTTCATACAGTGTTCCGGCAGTAAAAAACAGAACAAAAGAGAATGAGATAATTATGCTTGGTGTCAAAAATGCAATAGAGAGCGCAGAAGATGTAGGCAATATAATCATTGCTACCCACATGAACTCGCCCGTGTATCTAAGACAGGTTGCAAAAGTGGTGCTCTCACATAATATACAAAACTTTAAATCTGCGACCATTAGCAAAAAGAGTGAGAACGGAGAATTCTCTCCTCTTCTAAACCAGGTAACGCTCAGTGTTTCAAAACTTCAGGGTACAAATGCGGTAATAATTGCAGATGCGGTAAAAAGCGAGCTTGAGAACTCAAAAGAGTTTTTTCACAAGAACGGTATCGGGTATGTAATTACTAGAAACGACGGACAAAGAGCAAACAAAGCGGTTAACGAACTTGTGTACCACCTTCTTTTGTCCATTGTAATCATCGCCATCTTGCTTATCTTAGTGCTTGGATGGAGGGAGTCTCTCATTGTAACCTTTACGGTTCCTGCGATTCTGGCAATCACGCTTTTTGTTGCCTACTTAAGCGGACAGACCATAAACAGGATAACGCTCTTTGCATTTTTACTCTCGCTTGGACTATTAGTCGATGCGGCCATTATAGTAATAGAGAATATTCATAGACACCTTCACTCAAAAGAGGCTCAACATGAGAGCATTGATGATATTATGATCAAAGCTACCGATGAGATCGGACCGCCGACAAATATAGCGACACTGGCTATTATTATGACTATGGTACCAATGGCGTTTGTTGGGCAGATGATGGGGCAGTTTATGAAGCCTATTCCTGCGAATGTTCCAGTGGCACTTATTGCATCTCTCTTTGTTGCATATATCTTTACACCCTATTTAGCGACTAGAATGCTGAAAAAACCGGATTTTCACTCTGAGGAGAAGAAGCATGTTTAAAAAATTTCAAGATGCGGTATTTAACGGAATACAGAGCCCCCTTCAAAGAAACTTGATTCTTTTTGCAACTTTAATAGCTTTTATTCTCTCGGTCTTAATGATAGCACCTAGCAAAATGGTTTTAGCAAAGATGCTTCCTGGGAAAAACAATGATACATTTACCATCTACACAACTCTGCCTGAGGGAAGTTCGATTGAGCAGACAAGAAGGATAACTGAGTGCGTAGCCGATTTTATAAAACAAGAGAAAGAGGTTGAAGATTTTGAGATATTTTTAGGGATGGGCGCACCTCTTGATTTTGCCGGTCTTATCAAAGGTTCACACTTTAAAAACTCAGAAAATGTGGCAGAAATCGTAGTAAATCTCTCCGAAAAACATCACAGAGAAGAACCCTCATACTTTATGGTTCAAAGAATGAGACCCGACATCCAAAAAAGCTGCTCTTCTATCTATGACAAAACAACCATCACTTTTGTTGAACCACCCGCAGGGCCTCCTGTTTTAGCAGCTATTGTAGCAGAGATATATGGAGATGATGCAGAGGGAATCAGAGAGCTATCAAACAGAATCGCAGAGGTGTTTAAAAAGACTAAAGGTCTTGTAGATATTGAGGTTATGCAAGATGAGATCTACGACACTTTTGAGGTAGAGGTTGAGAGCACAAAAGTTTCACTCTCCGGCATCAATGTAAAACAGCTCAACGACATACTCTATCTTGCATTTGAGGGGATGCAGATTGCGGTAAAAAATTCAGATATTGCAAACGATCAGATTCCTATCTATTTATCGCTTAGTCTTGAGTCTAAAAAATTCTCATCAAAAGACGTTAATGCCATCAAAGCAAAACTATCCTCTTTGAAACTTATGAATCAGATGGGAATGATGACGCCAATTACGGAACTCGTAACCATTGTGCCTAAAAAATCAAACCCAATGATTATGAGCAAAAATCTGCACCAGATGACAAACGTTATGGCGGAGACGGATATGGTTTCACAGGTCTATCCGCTTATGGGGGCAAGAGATACTATTTTAGATACATTTAGCGACAGGTATGAGATTGAGAAAACAGGTCTATTCAACCTTAAACTGACTGACAAAAGCTCTCAAAATGTCTATAAGCTGATCTGGGACGGAGAGATGGAAGTAACACTAGACACCTTTGTAGAGCTTGGTGCCGCGTTTATTGCCGCTTTGGTTCTTATCTTTTTGCTGATGGTTGTCTACTATAAAAGCTATACGCTTAGCGGCATAATCCTCTTAGGTTCATTCCTCTCAATCATCGGAGTCATTGTCGGTCACTGGATTATGGATCTATTTACTGCAGATACTTTCTTCTTAACCGCTACTTCTCTCATAGGTTTTATCGCGCTTATCGGGATAAGCTCAAGAAACTCTCTGCTTCTGATTGATTTTACGGCTTCGCTAATGAAGGAAAATGGCATGCAAAAGGCTGAAGCTATCGCTTACGCAACGGCAACCCGCGCAAAACCGATTTTTCTTACAGCTGCGGCGATAATACTCGCATCAACTTTATTAGCTGGAGATGCGGTATTTGGAGGTCTTGGTGTTGCTCTTATATTTGGAACTGTTGCGGCGGTTATAGCTTCATTGATGGTAGTGCCGATACTTTTATACAGAGCTGATTTAGAGAGACATTTTGATTTGAATAAAGGGGAGTAATTTCTCACACATCTTAACGATGTG
>NZ_JAVVFL010000112.1:0-7492 GCF_032250635.1 Sulfurimonas sp. | reverse complement strand
GATATCCTCTCATCTGCCGCATCAATGTCAAACTCTTGGCTACTGCTCTGCTGAGCTCCGTTTTTTAGATCCTCATCCGTTGCATACGCCTCAACGGTTACTACAATGTCCCCGAAATTCTCGCCGTTTCTAAACTTGGGCTCTCCCTTTATACGCACCAAGCCGCCCGCTTGTTCGCGCACCACATCATCTAAAACCTTGCCGCCTATCATTACCGTCTCAGATATTAAAACCTCGCCGTATATCTCTTTTGCTGCAGCCTTTTTTGCCTCATTTAGAGCTATCTCTTTGACTTGTAAAAACGTTTTATCGGGGTAGAGCATCTGGTTTATCGTAACACTCTTAACTACGCTCTTATCCGCCAGAGCTAAAGCCAAAAAAAATGTAGCAATTATTAAAAAATATCTCACTTCCACTCCACTGTATGTATATATTTTAAATCATTCTAGTTAAAAAAGATTTAATCCACTATTAACCTCTTTGCATTTTTAAGCGAAGCTACTTTTTTGGTCTCAATATCATAGATAATCTTCTCATACCTCTTTGCATCTTTTAAAACCAGCAAAATCATCAGCTCATCAAGTGATTTTGCCTCCTGCACCTTTTGCCTAAACTCTTCATCGCTGTTTTTCTTGGTAACTCTTCTTTTTATCTTTATTTTTGCGACTAAAAATCCTGCTACAAATGCCAAAAGATAGTAGAAGTAACTATAGTCAAACTCAAAACTTTTCTTTGGCTCCTCATCAAGAAGCTCCTCTTTGCTAAAGCCTGCTTCAACGCTCACATCTAGAGCATTTATGACAAGCTTTTGCAATTTTTGCTCCCTAAGGCTGAAATACTCTATCTCAACCCTGGGAACCGTAAAATGTTTCTCTGAGACAAATGCAAACTTTTGTATCCACTCTCCATGTAAGCCATCTTCGCTAAGTTTATAATCCTGAGCCACCTCTTCTGCAAAAACTCTTACGCCCTCGATGCTAAAGGCTATAGGTTTGAGTGCTTCAAAATTCCCAACTCCCTTGATTGCCACCTGCATGTGGTACGGCTCATACGCCTTTACTTTTGGCTCATTTTTTTTTGTTTCTAGGATAAAATCTCCGACAAGAGAACTGTTTGTCTCTTTGACACTAACCCTTAAAACCTTCTGCTTAAAAGGCTCTTTTGTAAAGTCCTCTTTTTTGACATTGTCTCTTCCAATGACGGTATCTTCGATTGACTCTTTTGTGGTCTTTTTCATGATGGCTTCAAATGCAAACTCTATTTTACCCGCCTCTTTTGCAAACGCCACAAACTCATAGCTGTTAACTCTTTTGCCATCAACTATCTGCTCACTCTCTCTTAAGTTTTTAAGAGTGAATTTTTTATACTCTCCCGATGGGTTAAACTCAATAGTATATAGCTCTGAGGCATCGCTGAAGTTGCACACATATTTTATATGAATAGCTTCATGAAGATATGCAGTCGTTTTGTTTGCGTACGCGCTCCATGTGTAAGTCGAAGCAAAAAGTCCTACTTGCAAAAATATAAAAACTATTAAAAATACTCTACCAAGGCTTTTTTTCATCTACTCTCCTCTTGTTTATAAGCTCATACTGCCTTGAGCTGAGTTTTGCTTTTGCACCGTCTAAATTTATCCGGCTTTGAGATTTTGTTTTCTTGCCCTCATTATCCGATCCGCTGCTTGCAGCCGCACTCACTTGCATGTTTGAGCCGCCGCCCTCTTTTTGCTTTTTACTCTGCTCTTTTTTGGCAAGTGCCGACTTCTCTTTGCTCTGCTGCTTCCCCGTACTCATCTCTTTTTTCTCGCCCACATCACGGATGAACTCCAGATTTTCATCCGCCTCTTTGGAGTAGATGAGCGTTAGAGATTTTATGTACGCCTCTCTTGCCTTTTCAAACTCCTGAAGCCTTACAAAAGAGTTTCCCATATTGTAGTAGATTATAGATTTAGTCTCTGCATCGGCGGATTTTACCATCTCAAAATTTTGCAGCGCCTTTTCATACTCGCCGCTTCTGTAAAACTCACTCGCTTTGCTGAAAAACTCCATATTTTGGCTTGCACTCAGATGCACTCCAAAGAGAAGCAAAAACATAACTATATATCTCTTGAGAGTCGTCACACTCACCAAAAAGGTAATAATTGCCAAGGCTATAAAGTAGTAAAAAAGCTCCAAATTTCGCATGATGGTAGTTTTGCTCTCTTTATCTTTGTTCTTTTGTGCATCAAGTGCGTCAAGCAAATCGTCAAAATCTTTGGTATAGACTCCGCCAGTCGCATCGCAAATCTCTTTAGATGCACTGTTTTGGCGGCTTACGACAATATCACCCAGTTCATCTTTTAAAAGTTCTCCGTTTTCTTGCCTTAGAGTTGAACCCGTTGCGGAGGCTGTCATAAAAATATTTACAACCAAAGAGTTCTCTTTGGCAAAATGCGCCTCAGCCTCGTAACCAAGCTCATCTCCGCCGTCGCTAAAGAGCACAACCGTAGCCTTTTTTGAGGCGGACATCTTTCGTGAGAGCTTAAGAGCCGACATGATAGAGCTTCCCTGAGTGATGATAAACTTCTCATCAAGTGCGCCAAAAAGGTGAAGCAAAAGCTCCTTGTCTTCGGTAAGCGGAGAGAGAACAACCGCATTTGTAGTAAATCCAAGAACGCCGAACCTGCTCTTTTTTTCAACTTCAACCAGTTTTTTCAGCATCTCTTTTGCATAGCCGAGTCTCGTTGGCTCCAAGTCGCTTCCCTGCATGGAGAAAGAGAGATCAACTCCGATAATAACATCGCTAAGCATCTGTTTTGACTCTATCGGCTCCTGCTCCATAACGGGTCTTGAGAGTGCCACAACAATAAATAGAAAGGTTAGTATATAGCCGTATACACTCACTCTAAACTCTCTTATATCCCTCTTTATAAAAAGCGGCAAAAGCAGCAGCAAAAGCCAGAGATATTGCGGATATAACAGGGTCATTTGTTCGCCTCTCTATAGAGTAAATAGAGCAAAATTGCCAATGCTAAAAGCAGAGCCGCCCAGTAGTAGTAATCTTTTAAGAGATACTCTTTGCTCTTTATTTTTGAGGATTCAAGTTCATTTATCTTCTCGTAAACTTCCCTAAGCTCTTTTGCAGATCCTGCATAAAAAAATGCGCCGCCACTTTCATCTGCTATCTTTTGCAAAAGCGCCTCATCAGCCTCTCCTCTGTTGCCCATGCCGACTGTATATATCTTAATACTCTGCTCTTTTGCCAGCTCTATGGCATCTTTTGGTGAGATATCTCCGCTGTTGTGCTCACCGTCTGTTAAGAGGATAATGATTTTACTTTTTGCTTTTGAGTGTTTAAACGCACGAACACCCAAAGCGATGCCCTCTCCTATTGCCGTATTCTGCCCTGCCATGCCATGCGAGAGGTAGTTAAGCATATCAACAACTATCTCTTTTTCGTATGTTATCGGAGAGGCGATAAAAGCAAAATCGCCAAAAAGGACAACTCCCACATTGTCGCTCTCTCTTTTTTGTATAAAATCAGAGGCGATAAGCTTTGCAATCTCAAAACGGCTAAGTCTCTCTCCTTTGCTCACTTCATCTTCCATATCAAAACCCGATGAGCCCATAGAACCGCTCCCATCAATCGAGAAGACTATATCTTTTCCGTGCCTATTTAGGGGGTTAAATTTATCTACGACTATCGGAGAAGCAAGCGCAGCGCAGAGCAAGACAAAGATAATGATTTTTAAAAGTCGCTCAAGTTTTATGAAACTTTTTTTTGCAGACAAGAAGTGCAGATGGACGAAAAATCTAGACTTCATCTGCTCCCTGCACTTATACATACAGTATAAAATGGGAACCAAGAGTAGGATAAAATAGGCATATTCAAAACTAAAGTAATTCATTAAATGTATTTTAACTAAAATTTTCAAATTTATGCTCTTTTTTCTTGACAAGCAGTTCCTATTTGTCTATAATTCGCGTCCACAAACAATAGGTTTGAGGCATAAAACAAGTCTTGTTAGCTCAGCTGGTAGAGCACGTCACTTTTAATGATGTGGCCGATGGTTCGAATCCATCACAGGACACCATTTCTACAAATTGTTGGCCCCGTCGTCTAGCGGTAAGGATCCATGGTTTTCATCCATGTTACAGGAGTTCAATTCTCCTCGGGGTCACCAACTTTTTTTCTGCAAACTTCCCATTTTACCATATTCTCTTAACCTAACTGTCGCACTTTAAACTTGAATTAACGCATATAAAATTAAAAAATAAGTCTCTTTTAAGAGCTTTGCATATAGAATAGATGCAATACAAGGAGAGATTATGCATACACTTGTCAATGGAATCCAAGTTTTTTTACAAGGAGATTCAAGTTCTCAGCCTGTTGTGTTTATCCACGGGTTTCCTTTTGATCACACTCTTTGGGATGATGTAAGTGAACAATTAAAAGATGATTACTATTGCATTAGTTACGACATACGAGGCTTTGGAAGCTCTGAAGTTGGTCATGGTCAATATACAATGGAGAGTTATGTCGATGATCTTGAAGCCGTTATTTTACAACTTGACTTGCAGGAAGTCATTGTGTGTGGTTTTTCTATGGGAGGCTACATTGCACTTAGAGCCAATGAACGACTCCAAAACTTTAAAGCTCTCATCTTGGCAAATACCTCAACGAGCAGTGATAATGATGAAGCAAAACTCAAGCGAGCAAAAGCTATACAAAGTATTGAAAAAGAAGGAGTTGAACCTTTTTTAGACAATTTTTTTACTGCCGCATTTACTCAAAACTATCTGCAGGAGAATCAGGATAAAATCGCCCTTTTAAAAGAAAAAATCTTAACTTTTAATCCACTAGGTGTCAAAGGTGGACTAATTGCTATGATAAGTCGAACCGACACAACACAGAGTCTAGAGAAAACTCCGCCTACTCTGCTTATTGGAGGAAGTAAAGATACGATTATATCTCCAAAAATCATGAAAGATTTAGCTTCTAAAATAAAAAACAGTCATTATATAGAACTGCAAGATAGCGGACATATGAGTATGTTGGAAAAGCCTAAAGGGTTTCTAAAAGCTTTAAAGTCATTTTTAATCACACCTATGTAAATAAATCTACTCAACTCGATTTCTACCTCTCTCTTTTGCAAGATAAAGTTTTTCATCTACCTTGGTAACATATTTATCAATAGTCTCTTGTGTTGCGCTTATCTTGTTGTCGGCTAGAATAACTATTGTTCCTATGCTTACCGTATAGCTAATAGTTATGTTCTCAACAACCACCTCTTTTGAAGCGGTTAAATTACAAATTTTCTGAGCAAGCAAGAGAGTCTCCTCTTTGTTTGTCATAGGAAGTAAAATAATAAACTCTTCACCGCCATAACGAAAAATATAATCTGATTTTCTAAGAACATGCTCCAATATTTTTGAAAAATGCTGCAATACGATATCACCTATGTCATGACCATGAGTATCGTTAATAACTTTAAAATGATCCAAATCGCACATCATAAGAGCAAACTCTCTGCCCGTTGCCTTGGAAATCTCTATCTTACTCAGCATAATTTTGTTAAACAGGCGTCTGGTAAGAAGATGTGTCAGAGGATCTTTGGCACTCTCTTCAATCTCATTTAAAAAAGCTATCTCATTTCCGATTTCAAGCGAGTAGTACTCAATTCTATTCATCAGATGGATTAAAGTCGCAGGATGAGACTTCCCGCTTTTGCAATAGCTGACAACATTCGCAGCCAAATCATGCAGATTCATATGAAGTTTTTCAATTTCTTTAAAATGAGATGTGGAGAGCAGATACGAAGTCGTCGAACTCTTCATCCATTTGCCGAAATCACATAAATTTGGATTTAACTCGGGATAATTGTCGTTATATACCTTTTTTTGAACATACAGAACAAGTTCGATTATCCACTTAAGATGATTTTCATAATGGATCATAAATTTTTTATCAGCCATTAATTCGATGTGAGAAAGTCTAAGCTCATTTTTTAGCTTTAAGCGCTTTAAGAATTTCACTAAATATAAACTTGTAATTTGATCTTCATGTTCTGCAAAAAAAAGATTGACAACATCTATATCTTCAAAATCATGTTTTTCTATAAGACTCCCAAGGAACTTGCGGACAACTGTTACAAGCTCGCTATAAAGAAATAGATAGGATATATCTTGCTCAATCGTAAAATTTACAAGTATTTTAGTGTTTTTCTCAATTTCTTCTTTAGATTTAGACAAAAGAAGAGTCAAAAAGAGCTTTTTATACTCACTAATTGCTTGTGTGTATAAAAAATCACTCGTATACTTAGCCTGCAAACTCTCAACGTTTATATTAAAATCAAGAACACACTTTTGAATATCTGAAAAATATTTTTCAATAACTAACATTTCAGTTCTCCTTTGCGAATCATTATATCAACAATTATAGACTAATATAAATATTTTTATGCTTGAGGAAAATAGCAAAAGTTGTAAACAGCGGAACAAAAATTCTGCTCTCAAGCCAAAAGAACTCTTTTATATTTTATAAACTAATTAATAAATTGTCTTTATTATGTCCTCAAATATTAACGCTATAATTGCGCCATATAATTCTATAAACAATAGGCTTTAATGATCAAAGAAATTATAAAGTATCTGCTTTTTTTTATCTCTCTTAGCGCAGTGGCTCTTTTTGTCTCCTACTATCAGATAAAAAACCATGAAGAAGAGGTTTTAAAGCAAGAAAAAGAGATGCTTACTATAACGTACAACACGATTACAAAAGCCTATAAAACTCACTCTGAGATATATTTCTCTACTAAAATAAACGTGCCGGAAGTCTACGCTTTAATGAAAAAAGCAAACAGCACAGATATTGCAGAGAAAAACAGCGCACGAGGGGAACTCTACTCCCTTTTAATAGCCAGTTATAACTCTATGCAGCTCTTTAAAATAAAACAGCTTCACTTTCATCTGCCAAATAACGAAAGTTTTTTGAGATTTCACAGAGTGGATAAGTATGGCGATAACCTTAAAGGGGTAAGAGACACGGTTGCTTATGTAAACAAATACAAAGAACCGGTATCAGGCTTTGAAGAGGGAAGAATTTTTAACGGCTATAGATTTATCTACCCAGTACTTCATGAAGAAGAACACTATGGAAGCGTAGAGATTTCGGTCTCTATGCATGAAATAGTAAAACATCTAAGGGATGAAGCTATTGCCGATGTTGAGTTTATAATCAAAAAAGATATTGTCGAGAAAAAAGTTTTTGACAATGAAAAAAGCAACTATTTACAAAGCAAAATCAACAACAACTATTTTTATGAGAAGAGCATTTCAGGAGAAGGAAACAAGCTTATTGAAGATTTGATCGGCAAGCATCCCGGCTTAAGCGAGAAAATTTTAAGTGGCGATGCTTTTAACTTTTTCACCTCTTTAGATGACAAATTTTATATAACAACTTTTATACCTATTTTTAATAAATACTCGAATCAACATGCCGCTTATATAGTCGT
>NZ_JAVVFL010000113.1:0-7492 GCF_032250635.1 Sulfurimonas sp. | reverse complement strand
GCTGCCTAGTTGATCATTTACTCTTACTTCTTTTACAATCATAATAAATTTCAAATAAAATCATTAAAACAAATCACTCAATTTAACAATACAGATAAATCTACTAATCAGTTACCAGCTGATATACTTCTAAAATATTACTCACAATCACTTAGGATATAAAATGAAACAGATACTATCTTTAGCACTACTGCTGCTATTTTTTACAGGTTGTTCAACTACGACATATACAAAAAAGATAATTCACGGAGAGATTCAAGACAAAGAGATTGTTATAGCTGCAAGAGACGGCAGTTTTAAACTTCAAGGGGAGTTTAGCGCTCCATTTCAAAGTGCTATACATTACCACTCTTTAAATATAGGCGGCGAGAAGTTTATAAAAGGGTATATACGCGCTTTGGATTTTGGTGCCAAGCATGTTCTTGTAAAGGTTCCATCGCAGGAAAAAGAGCTATACGGTGTTTTAGCACTTGAAGATGCAGATGAGAGAGGTATTGGTCCAGGTACGCTCTCATATAAGATAATTATCCCAGAGCCATACATAAAGGCGGCAAATAATGGAAAAATCTCCGTTGTTTACGAGTACTACCGCATAAAAGACGACGCGCTCTTTGATAATAGCAATATAAAAAAGTATTCATGGATATTGTGGTTAAGTGATGAGGATATATTTAAGTGAAGCTCTTTTTATCTACATTAGCATCTATTGCTTCGCTTAGCGCTTATGAACTTATCTATATATCCAACTCGGTTGATCTGCAAAGCTTAGAAGAACTTAGTCAAAAGTATAAAAAAGATGTACTTATTAGTGATAGTCGTGCCTATCTGGTTCCAAGTGAGTGTCTTTTTGAGAGATACTTCGGCGGTTTGAGCCAAAACAAAGTAGAGCTTCCAAATAGTGAGCTTTACAATAGTTCTTATGCGGTAAATGAGAAGATTTTTGATGCAAAAGACGCGCAGGAGATAGCTCAAGAGATAAAGAAACAGAAAATCAGCAGCACCATAGAAGCAAAAGAGGCAAAAGAGTTCTTAGACGAGAGCAGTGGACGTCTCTACGGCGGGCTAAGCCAAGGAGTGCTTAATCTTGAAGCACAAATAAATATTGTAAATGATGAACCAAAAGATAGCATAGCGCAGAGAAGTCTCGAGTGCAGAGTTTTAGATGATGGCTCAGGATATGAGATAAAAGGTGCTAAAAATTTACAACTCTACAGCAATCAAAAAATTATAGAACTAAAAGAGAGAGTGTTTTTCAAGTAGAACTTCTCTCTTACTCCTATTTATGGTCTCTTGGGCAATTTTACTTCTACGCGTATTATAATAAAATTGTTACATATATGTTACGTAATTACACGTTATGATAATTTTATCACGCTTTGCAAACAATCGAAAAAAGATACTCCATATAACATCAGCCATACTAAAATATATAAAAAACTTATGTAAAAGCCAAATAGTGCATTTTTTATAGCGTAGATTGATTTTAGTTATATGCAAAGATTATATATCTAGCAAATTAAAGATTATAGTTAAGCTTCCTTTATGCTTGTTTACTATTCGTTTAAGAAATGGTTAAAAATTACTCTCCTATAATGCTTACATTCTAAATTACTCGTAGGAGAGAAAATGAAAAGAACAATTAAACTTGCAGTGGTAGCTGCATTAGCTTTAGGTGCAACATCTGCATTCGCAACAAATGGTTCAACGATGATAGGTGTTGGTGCTAAGTCACGCGCTATGGGTGGAACAGGTATAGGTGTTGGTCACGGTGCAGAGTCAGCATTAGCAAACCCCGCAATGATTACAACAATCAAAGGTAACAATGAAGTTTCTTTTGGTGGAACAGTATTTATGCCTGATGTTGAAAATACCAATAATGTTGGTATGGGTGCACAAGTCGAAGAAAGTGAAGCTGATTTTTTTGTTATCCCTTCTGTCTCTTTGGCTAGCAAGTTAAACGATAACTTCTACTGGGGTATTGGTATGTGGGGAACTGGTGGACTAGGCGTTGATTATAGAGATGGTGCTGCTGCAACTGATATGCAATTTAACATGGTTACAGCACTTCAAACTATGCAGTTCGCTGTTCCTTTAGCTTATACGACAAATGGTTTCAGTGTTGCTTTTAGCCCAATTGTACAATACAGCTCTTTAGATATAAATTATGATTCAACTGCATTAGGTGGAGGTGATAATGGTGCAGGTGTGTCTCAAGATGTTGCACTTGGTTATAACTTAGGTTTGGCATATGAGACAGATGGAATTACAGTCGGTGCAGTATACAAATCAGAGATTAAATTTGATATAGATGACGTATTAAACAATGCAATGGCAGGATTCCTTGGTGCAGGGACTTACACTCAAGATGAAATGGCTACACCTTCCGAATATGGTATAGGTGCTAGTTACACTACATCAGGGCATACAATAGCTCTTGATTGGAGACATATCAACTGGGAAGATGCTGAAGTTTATAAAGATTTTGGCTGGGAAGACCAAGATGCAATAGCAGTAGGTTATGAGTATGCGACTGACGGTTGGGCTCTACGTGCAGGTTACCAGTATGCAGAGGGCGCTGTACAAGACAATACGGGTAAAAACCTTGCAATAGATGTTGCAGCGCAAGGTGCTGGTATGGCTGAATTAACAAACACTCTTAATATGTTAGGTTTTCCAGGCACTCAAGAGTCTCATGTAACACTTGGTGGTACCTATGTGTTTAATGAAACGCTTTCTTTGGATTTGACAGCTGTATTTGGTTTAGAGAATACTGAAACTTTCGGCAACTTTGCTGGGCAAGATATAACGACTAAACACTCAGAGCAAGGTTATACAGTTCAACTTAACTACGCTTTCTAAGAAATTCTCTCTACACATGTAGCGTCTGCCCTTTGCGGCGGCGCTCTCTTTGCAAAATAGGTAAAAAAATTTCAGTCAACTTACAGAATTGTGTGATATAATAATTGAACTCTTTATGTGATAAAAGTATCACGTAAATGCTACTTTAAAAGGAAATAAGATATGATGAAAAGATTATCACTAGGAATTTCAGCTGCTTTAATGGCTGTGTTGTTTAGCGGCTGTACTATGATGAAAATGGGTACGACATTTATGGGTTTTGACTCTGAGACTCAAGAGGCGTATGCTAAGATGATGGGTGTTATCGGCGAGACGGGAGATCCTGCACAGGCAATGATGCTTGAGTTTGCTGTAGATCCTGATTTAGCAGAAGAAGAGCTAATAGAGTCTATTAACTCAGTAGCGCTTGAGTACAACATGATGGTTGTCGGCGAGAAAAATATGTTCAACCTAGCTGATGCAAAGCCTGAAGAGGTAAAGCATGCAAGAGTTATTGAGCTTTGCTCACTGAGTATTGCTAAAAAGATGTTAAACCACTCACGTTACTATGGCGGTTTTATGCCTTGTAGAATTATGCTTGTAGAGTATGGAAACGGTGAGAGATACCTTATCACTATGGATATGACTCTTGCACTTTACGGCGGAACGGACAAGAAGCCAATCAATGAAGATCTTTTCAAAGATATGTTAAGAGTTAAAGAGGCTATGGAGAAGATTCCTGAGAGAGCAGCTAAAGGCGATTTCTAAGCCTAAGCTCTACTCAAACAGTGGAGATTTTCTCCATTGTTTTAAACTAAAACTGCTTCTCTTTTTCCCTCTTTGATTTCGCCAATAATGTAACCGTCTGTTTTAGAAAGAACAGTCTCTACGTTTTCATCTTTTACAACCAAAATCATACCAACACCCATGTTGAATGCTCTAAACATCTCATCTCTCTCAACATGCTGTGCAATAAGCTCAAAAATTGGAAGTATTTTAATGGAGTCTCTTTTTATCTCTGCTCTTAAATTCTCAGGAAGAACACGAGGAAGATTTTCAACGATTCCGCCGCCTGTGATGTGAGCAAGTGCAACTACACTCTCTTTTATCTCTTTAAATGTTTTTACATAGATGCGTGTAGGCTCTAAAAGAGTCTCTATAAGAGGTTTGCCATCAAACTCATCTTCAAACTTCATACCCATCTTCTCGAACAGCACCTTTCTAGCTAAAGAGAATCCGTTTGAGTGAAGTCCGGAACTTGGAAGTGCGATGAGTTTGTCTCCTGCTCTTACAAGCGATACTCTATCCATCTCACTCTTTTCTGCCACACCGACCGCAAAACCAGCAAGGTCATAGTCGTCTTGTGAGTACATTCCCGGCATCTCTGCAGTTTCTCCGCCAATAAGAGCACATTCGCTTCTTCTGCAACCCTCTGCAATACCTGCTACAACATTTGTTGCGGTTGCAACGTCAAGCTTTCCGGTAGCATAGTAGTCTAAGAAAAAAGAGGGAGTACCGAAGTTGCAAATAAGATCGTTTACGCACATAGCAACGAGGTCAATGCCTACGGTGTTATGTATGCCTGAGTCGATTGCAAGTTTTAGTTTAGTACCTACACCGTCGGTTGCAGCAAGCATAACGGGTTCTTTAAAGCCCTTTGGGAGTTCAAAAGCACCTGCAAAAGAGCCTATACCGCCAAGAACGCCCGGGATTTGTGTAGATTTTACTAAAGGTTTGATGTTTTCAACAAAACTATTACCGGCATCTATGTCGACACCTGCGTCTTTGTAGCTTATTTGGCTCATTTAAGGCTCCAATATTAAAAGTATGAAATTATACCCCATCAGAGTTAAAGCCAGAGTTAATTTATTTTACAGAGCACTTTTTAGAGATAATGCAGAGTGGACAGAAGTTTACAATGCCTGCTATAAGAGGTAGAGCGCCGAGATAGAACCAAGCATTGCCCGTAATAAAGCCTGTAACAACAAGCGCTAAGCCCATCACTATTCTAATAGCTCTACAGTTTTTTCTTATTTTGTCGTAATTCATTTTGATTCCATAATGTAAGGTGTATAACTTAAAATGATTTAAATTGTTATGTGATTGTATCCAAAAAAATGGATAATTTTAGAAATACAAATAGAGAGCCAAAGTTTCTATCTTTGGCTTTTTATTATTTATCAAACATATCTAAGTAGAGAGCATCTGCCCAGTCGTAGATGGACTCTGCATTTACGACTCCATCTTTTTTCCAATCTTCGCTGCTTATGGTATTTGCAAAACTAAATACCGTGTTTTTGTCGTATGCATACTCCGTGTAGATATAGATTGCTCTCTCTGGCGCTATTGAGACGGCAGAAAAACAGCTTGTGACAGGTGTCCGCCACTTTAGCGGTTTTGTCTTATTTATCTTTTGCGCTATTAGAGAAGCAACATATTTTCCTTCGATATTTGAAGTATTTCCAGACTTTGAGAAGCCCATTGGACGGGAGTCTCCGGTAATATAAACATTTTTTGCGTCAATCGCTTCGTATGTAAGTTGATTTATGTGCGCTTCAAGTTTGTTTTTGGCATCTTTTGCCAAACCTACGCGCTCAAGGATTTTTGCACCTCTTACCTGTGGGTAAAAAGCGGCATCCTCAAATTCAAACTCTTCAAACTCGGTGTAAACCACTTTGTTGTCTAGGTCTATCTCTGCAATTTTTGCCGAAGGCACATACTCAATGTAGTCGGCGTAAAGCTCATCAAAAGCTGATTTAAACCCCTCTTCTTTAATGGTTATGCTGTTGTTTGCGTCAAGCAGGATAACTTTTGCATTTAGTTTTTTCTGCTTGAAGTAGTCGGCTATGACACATGCTCTCTCATACGGTGCAGGGAGACATCTGTAGTTTCCTGCCGGAACCGTGAGTATGAAATTACCGCCCTTGAAGTTTTTTATCTTGTTTTTGAGAGTTAGATGTTCAGAACCCGGCATAAACCCCGCAGGATATTCATGACGAAGTCTGTTTTCAAAAGCTATATCTTTTGTCCAGCGGGAGTAGTCGTAATCAATACCCGGAGCAAAGACAAGGTAGTCGTACTCTATGTAGCCGTTGCTTGTCTTTAAAATCTGGTTCTCTTTGTCAAGGTCTATAGCGGTAGCCTGAAAGTAGGTGTAGTCATTTTTTCTTGCCGCCTGAAGATAATCGTGCGTTAAATATTCGAGTTCTACCTTGTCTACAAGCCATAAATTGCTTACCGGACACGATATAAACTGATTTTTTTGTTCAACCAAAACAACATCTGCAGTAGAAGCAAATAATTTTGTATATTTTGCAATCGAGAGTCCGGACCATCCGCCGCCTACAACAACGACTCTAGGGTTTTTAGTATCTGGAAGCGGAGCTTTATAGTCCGTTAGTGAACTGCTCTTTGCCTCTTTTTTTGATTTAGATTCAGGATTAGCGCTAAGCGTAGAAGAAGCAAGTGCTAGGCCCGAGAGTGCTAATGCTTCTCTTCTTGAAATTGCCATTTAATAAATCCTTGTGTAAAAAGTGTGAAGATATTATCATTTTTTGACTTACCGAGAGCTTATTTTTAGCATAGGAAAATTATGAAGTAGAATCATTATTATGTAAATTAAAACAAATATGCTAAAATCGCACCAAAACAAATTTAGGAATTTTAAATATGAGAGATTTTATTTACGCTGAAATGATGGTACATGTGCCAATGTGTACATCTAAAGAGGCAAAAGATATTTTAATAATAAGTGATGATGCGCAAAAACTGAGCCAAGAAGCAGCAAGACACAAAGAGGCAAATGTTAAAGTTGTAGGATGTTCTCTTAATGAGATTAGTTCTTTAGATGATGATAGCTATGATGTAGTAATATCTGAAATGGGAAATGATGCCGCACTTTTTGCGCATGTTAACCGTATTTTGAAAAAAGATGGATTGCTTGCGACAAAGCACCCCTCTCTTGATAGCATAGAGGAGAACAAAAGTTTGATTAGTATGCTTGGAAAATTTTTCAAAATTATCATGCCATACAATATTGGCGATGGAACAACGGCGCTTTTGGCTTCAAAAGAGTACCATCCCACAGCCGACATAAATCTTCAGCGTGCAGATATGATTGATGGACTGAGCTACTACAACAGCGATATTCACCCCGCTGCATTTGCGATGGGTAACTATATTCGCAAAGAGTATTTAGGGATCATCAAAAACTAATGGCGTTTAAGTATGCTATAGCACTCACCGGAGGAATCGCTACGGGCAAGAGTACTGTAGCTTCTCTGCTCGCGCTTAATGGCATGAGAGTTATAGATGCCGACACCATATCTCATGAGATTTTGGACGCTTCATGTGAGTGGGTTAGAGAGAATTTCGGGGATGAGTTTGTAGATGGCTCAAAGGTAAACAGAGCAAAGCTCGGTCAACTCATCTTCTCAAACAGTGAGGCAAAAAAGAAGCTTGAAGAGTTTTTGCATCCTAAAATAAGAGCGGAGATAGAGCGAAGAAGTAAAAAGCAGGACAGCTTTAAATTTCCGTATCTTATCGACATTCCGCTCTTTTTTGAAAACAGTGCTTACGATATAAAAGAGAGCGTTGTCGTATATGTTCCCAAAGATATTCAGCTAGAGAGATTTATGAAGCGAAACGGCTACTC